>NZ_QEHP01000135.1:0-24654 GCF_003094695.1 Chryseobacterium sp. HMWF035
GTCTTATTAATATTGCTCATCAGGATTATTATATTAATGATCAGTATTATGGGTATAATCTTAAAAAAGATTCATTACTTTTGGCATTGGATAAAACGATCATCGACGGAAAGCCTTACTTTGGAGGCGCAAGACGTTTCAGTAAGCTGTTTACCGATGATTTTTATTATAATGTAGACGAAGATTATGATAAGATTATCAAAAATATCCAGAAGGTAGAATCGAGATCGAAGATCTTCAGAAAGCAGGATTACCTTAATTATTATAACGAATATTACAAGTTTTAAGTTTTGACAAAAGATATTACCAAAATTACGCCTTACAATACCGACGCTACTAAAAAGAGTCAGGTAGAAGATATGTTCGACAATATTGCACCGAAGTATGATCTTCTGAATCGTGTTTTATCCATGAAAATTGATGTCATGTGGAGAAATACACTGGTGAAATGGATGAAAAAAGACAATCCGCAGGAAGTGCTGGATGTGGCTACAGGAACGGGCGATCTGGCGATTGCCGTAGAAAAAGGAACCGGCTCTAAAGTAATTGGTTTAGATTTATCGCAACAAATGTTAAATGTTGGCGTTATTAAAATAAAAAAACTTAAATTAGACGGCAAAATTTCCATGCAAAAAGGAGATGCGGAGAAGTTACTCTATGAAGATAACAGATTCGATGCGGTTTCCGTTGCATTCGGAGTAAGGAATTTTGAAAACCTTACCAAAGGTTTGGCAGAATTAAGAAGAGTAGTTAAAGATAACAAGAGTGTTTATATACTGGAGTTTTCAAAGGTTGAAGGGTTTATGGGACCATTGTATATGTTTTACTTTAAAAACATTTTACCTGCGATCGGCAGACTGGTTTCCAAAGATAACAGGGCGTATACATACCTTCCGGATTCTGTAAATGCTTTTCCTTATGGGGAAAAGATGAGACAAATTCTTTTAGATACAGGATTTAAAAAAGTTGAATATAAAAAACTAAGTTTAGGTATAGCCACAATTTATAAAGCAACAAAGTAACCTATGAATAAATTTTTATTAAGAGCACTGGTTTTAGCCTCAGTAAATGTTGCAGTTTTAGCAAACGCGCAATTCAGAACCCGAAACAGAATGGATAAGTTGGAAGACTTTGACGAGCAGAAATTCAGTTGGGGTTTTTATCTAAGTGGTAATAGACTAGACTACCGTATTGTTCTCAATCCAAGATATGGGATGTATAACAATCAGAATCTTGTTACATCTAAAGAAAGCTACAGTTTCGGTGCAGGTTTAATCGCAAAATGGAGGCTGAATGACTTCCTGGATGTAAGATTGGAACCGGGGTTACAATTTGGGCAGAGACAGCTTACTTTTAATACGCAGACCAACGACCAGTATGCTGCAGGTACTTTGACGAACGATCCTTTTATCCCGATGAAATTAACGGATAAAGACAGAATAAGAGATATTAAAACGACTTTAATAGACATTCCTGTATTATTGGAGTTCCACGGAAACAGATGGTACAATTCCAGACCTTACGTTGCAACCGGGGTAAACTATATTGTAAACCTTCAGTCTAATGCAACTTCTACAGACGACAATATGCAGCAGGTTTTCAGATCTACTACGCATAACTTTGCTTGGTCTGCAGAAATGGGAATTCAGTTTTATTTCAATAAATTTAAACTGACTCCTGCCGTAAGAGGTACTTTCATTATGAACAACGAGATTGTAGCAGATAACGCAACAACGCCTCCTTACTGGACTTCTGCAATGTCTACATTACAGACAAGAGCGATTTTCTTTGTATTGAAATTTGAATAAAAATTTACTATAAAATAGATAAAGGAGATGCATTTTGTGTCTCCTTTTTTGTTTCCGGGCAAAATATAGACCGTTTTATTTTTGTTAGTATTAATATTTTGTTATTTTTGCTAATAGTTAGAATATACAAAACCTGAAATGCTTCAAGATTTAGAAAACAATTTTTCAGAATTAGAAAAAAAGATTTTGCAGTTACAGAAAAATTACAAAAATCTTAGTGAAAGATTCTCGGAATTAAATGTTGAGCATGAAGAACTGAAGAAGAAATATGATGAGGAAAGAAGAAAAAATCAGGTATTAGCAGAAGAACAAAAAAATATAAAACTTTATTCGGCAATATCAGGAAATCCTGAACATAACCGACTGATGAAAAACCACATCAACAGGTTGGTAAAAGAAATAGATTTCTGCATTGCGCAGCTTCAAAACAGTGGATTATAATGGAGGTAAGAAGAATAACCATTAATATAGCCGGAAGAGTATATCCGCTGAACGTACCGGCAGCAGAAGAAGAAACTCTGCGTAAAGTCGGGAAGCAGATAGAGAATATGATTAAAGATTTTGAACAGAATTTCGATGTGAGAGACAAACAGGATGCTTTGGCGATGTGCGCCCTGAAATTGGGGACCAATGCCGAAGTAGTGTCTGCGAACTACGATAAAACAATACAATCTACCAACGAAAGATTAGCAAAAATTAATCAGTCGTTGAACAATGAAACAGGGAAATAGATTTTTTTTCCCGAAAAAGCTGCCTACAATAATTCTAACACATTAAAGGTAAACTCAACGCTAAACAATTACCGAACAAATGTCCATTGAATGGCGTGCCGGTTCTCCGGATTACAGACAGTGGAAATCAGTTCAAATCGTGTTGATTAGGAGTTTACTCTCAATCTCTGGATTATTGTGGGCTTTTTTATGTAAAATAATTAAAAGAATATGAATACAATTAAAACTCAATATAAATTATGATAGAAGTTATAATCGGCGTTGTTTGTTTATTAATCGGTGCGGTTGCAGGGATATTTTTCTCCAAAAGCTCATTGAATACCAAAGCAAAATTTATTATAGATGATGCACAGAAAAATGCCGAAAACCTTATAGAAAAAGCCAATGTACAGGCTGAATCCATAAAGAAAGAAAAGAACCTTCAGGCTAAAGAAAAATTTCTTGAACTGAAATCTCAGCACGATGCAGACATTCAGGCAAGAGAAAAGAAAATGCAGGAAGTTGAAAAAAGAATCAAGGATAAGGAGCACAAGCTGAATGATGAGCTTAGCAAAACCGGAAAACTTGAAAAAGATCTGGATAAGCAAATCGCTGATTATGCTAAAAAAACAGAAATCTTAGAAAGAAAACAGCATGAACTGGACGTTGCAACCGCTAAAAAAGTTGAAATTTTAGAAAAAATTGCCAACTACACCGCTGAAGAAGCAAAAGCAGAATTGGTGGAAACCATGAAGGCGGAAGCGAAAACTAGAGCTCAGGCGCACGTTCAGAGCATCATGGAAGAAGCGCAGCTTAATGCAAAAAGCGAAGCGAGAAAAATCGTTATCCAGACCATTCAGAGAATCGGAACAGAACAGGCAATCGAAAATTCAGTTTCTGTATTCAACATCGAATCGGATGAGGTAAAAGGAAGAATCATCGGTAGAGAAGGTAGAAATATCCGCGCTCTGGAAGCCGTTACAGGAGTGGAAATTATTGTTGACGATACTCCGGAAGCAATTCTTCTTTCATGCTTCGATCCGGTAAGAAGAGAAATCGCAAGATTATCCCTTCACAGATTGGTAACAGACGGAAGAATTCACCCGGCAAGAATCGAAGAAGTTGTAGAAAAAACAAGAAAACAGATCGAAGAAGAGATCATTGAAGTAGGAAAAAGAACGATCATCGATTTAGGAATCCACGGATTACACCCTGAATTAATTAAAATCGTAGGTAGAATGAAATACCGTTCTTCTTACGGACAAAATCTATTACAGCACTCAAGAGAAGTGGCAAATATCGCGGCGACAATGGCGGCTGAATTAGGCTTAAATGTAAAATTAGCAAAAAGAGCAGGTCTGTTACACGATATCGGTAAAGTTCCGGAGCAGGAATCTGAACTTCCTCACGCTTTATTAGGTATGCAGTGGGCTGAAAAATACGGTGAAAATGCAGAAGTTGTAAATGCCATCGGAGCACACCACGATGAAGTGGAAATGACTTCACTATTGTCTCCGATCATTCAGGTTGCTGATGCAATCTCAGGAGCAAGACCGGGAGCAAGAAGACAGGTTCTTGAATCATATATCCAAAGACTGAAAGACCTTGAATCGGCAGCATTAAGTTTCGACGGAGTTTCTTCTGCTTATGCAATTCAGGCAGGGAGAGAGTTAAGAGTAATGGTAGAAAGCGGAAAAGTAAATGATGAAGTAGCTTCTCAGTTATCGTACGACATCTCAGAAAAAATTCAGAACGAACTTACTTATCCGGGACAGGTAAAAGTAACGGTAATCAGAGAAACGAGAGCTGTGAATATTGCGAGATAAGAATCAGAAAAAGATAATTCATAAAAACCTTTCAAGAAATTGGAAGGTTTTTATTTTTAGCAAAAAACTTTTTTAAACTAATTACAGAATAAACCGCAAAAGGGACAAAAGATAATGATAAAGCGAATTTCCAAAATGATCAAAGTGCTCAAAAGAATAAAAATCAAAGATTTTTAAAAACTATTGTGATCTTTTTCATTTATAATCACCAGCTTTAAATAAAAGTTTAGTTCATCTTTTGCTACTTTTGCGGTTAAATAAAAAGTTTAAACAGACTTAAAAATTTAAAACTCCAAAATGCAAGAACTTTCCACATCTTCAAAACTGAAGTACATTTTTTCCATTCCTGTTATCATTTCCGCGTTAGGCTACTTTGTAGATATCTACGACTTACTTTTATTTGGGATCGTAAGAATTCCAAGTTTAAAAGCTTTAGGGCTGAATCCGGATATCGACGGAACGTTTATTCTTAATGCACAGATGATTGGTTTACTGCTGGGCGGAATTTTCTGGGGAATTTTCGGAGACAAAAAAGGAAGACTTTCCGTTTTATTCGGTTCTATTTTAGTCTATTCTTTGGCGAATATTGCGTGTGGATTTTTACCGTACTTCCCCAAAGAACATTTGGTGTATCAATATGCGGGATTAAGATTTATCGCAGGGATTGGATTAGCCGGAGAACTCGGAGCAGGAATTACCCTTGTTTCTGAAAGCCTGCCGAAGAATTTAAGAGCGATCGGAACGTCCGTTGTTGCTGGTTTCGGGTTAATGGGAGCCGTTGTAGCTCAGTTAACGGTAGAATTAGCAGGAGGATGGAATATTTCTTACATCATCGGAGGAATTCTCGGAATTTTACTTTTATTTCTCAGAATCAGCGTTTCCGAATCCGGAATTTACAAAACCATAGAACACCAATCTGTCTCCAAAGGGAATTTCCTGTCGTTTTTCACCAATAAAGACCGTTTAATACGATATTTAAAATGCATTGCAATAGGATTACCCACCTGGTTTTGCATCGGCATTCTGGCGGTTTTAGCCAACCAGTTTGCTCCGGAACTGGGAATTGAAAATCTTAACCCCGGAAAAGCAATAATGTGGGCGTATGTCGGGATCTCTGCCGGAGATTTGGCGAGCGGATTCATCTCACACCTTTTAAAATCCAGAAAAAAGGCAATTTTTTATATGTTGGTTTTTACCGTCATTGGCGTTGCCATCATGCTTTTCGGAAATACGAATACCGAAACGAAATACTATATTTTCTGTGTCTGGCTCGGACTCGGAACAGGATATTGGGCGATGTTTGTCACTTTAGCCGCAGAACAGTTCGGAACCAACATTAGAAATACGGCAACCACCACCGTTCCGAATATGGTGCGCGGATTGGTTCCTGTAATGATCTTTGGTTTCGATTTTTTCAAGAAAGATTTTTCAGTTATTGTAAGTGCTGCAATAGTCGGAATCATTGTTTTTGGGCTGGCTTTCTATTCTTCCTTAACGGTTTCGGAAACCCACGACAGAGATCTGGATTTCACAGAATAAATAATAGCTGTTTAAAAAATAATACAGTCGTTTTTTCGTTACTAACTTTAATAAGGCTAACAAAATAAATAAATTATCAAAATTAGCATTAAATTATGCTTTGAATAATGAATATTTGTTTAACTTTGAAAAGTAACTAAAATTGTATAATCTCAAAACCAAATCACTATGCAAAATTTTTTGAAAAATGCAACAAAATTAAAGAAAGCCGATCTTAAAAACATTACTGGAGGCGTAAGCGGAACACCGGATCTGTCAAAATGCGGATGCAGCTGTTCAGGATCTGTAACAGGACCGTTCTATTGTGTTCAGTACATTGCTTGTCCGCAGGTTTACACCTGTAACGACGTTATATAAGAAATTATTTCAACTGAAATAAACATTTCCACATTTAATACGCAAAAGCCTTTTGGGACCTTCCAGAAGGTTTTTGTATTGATGGAAGTTATCAAAATTAAATAAAAAATTTCAGGAGCTTTTTCTCGCTTTCCGCACTCGCTATTTAAGAGATTTGTGCTGCGGCAGCTTCGCTGCCGCAGCACAAATCTCTTAAATGAGCTCAGACAATTGCTCCAATCGAGGCTAGGATATCAGGATTTCTTACAAATATCAGTCAAAATTCAAAATATACAGCAGACTTCCGGTACTGATGAAAATCCACAGAAAAACAGCCAAAGCAAGAGGTTTAAAACCAATGGTCTTCAAAGTTTGTACAGACAGCGTAGAACCGATAAAAAACAACGTTAAGTTTAATCCGGACTTCGCTAAAACAGTAATTGAAGAACTTAACTGACCGACAAAAGGAAAATACGTATTCAGCAAAATAGCCACAATAAAATAACCGATAAACCATGGAACTTTCACTTTAGATTCCTTGCTTTTAAAAATAAACATCGTGATCACAGAAACCGGAATAATCCACAATGCTCTTGCTAACTTTACCGTAGTAGCAATTTTCAGCGCTTCATTTCCGTATTTTCCTGCCGCTCCTACCACAGAACTCGTATCGTGAATTCCAATGGCGCACCATAACCCGAACTGTTCCTGTGTAAGATTCAGCAAATGACCGATGGGCGGATAAATAAAAAGAGCAACAGAATTCAGCGTAAAAACAATAGCCAGAGCCAGTGAAATCTGTTTCGTGCTGGGTTTAATGATGGGAGAAGTTGCAGCGATGGCACTTCCGCCACAGATTGCAGTCCCCACAGAAATAAGGTACGACAAAGGTCTTTCAAGCTTAAGGAATTTTCCGGCAAAATAGCCCAGAATCATCACTGTAAAAATACTGATTACCGTTAGAATCAGCCCCGATTTTCCCGCTTCAAGAGCCTCATCAAGCTTTAACCCGAATCCAAGACCTACAATAGAAATCTGCAACAGCAGATGAATATACCGATGCAGACTCTTTTCAAAAGGATTTCCGAGGAAAACCGCCAGTACAAATCCCAAAAGCAATGCAACAGGCGAAGAAACAATAGGAGTGGGGCATACAACTGCCAGTAAAATGAAGATTATTTTCTTTGATCTTTCATTGGAGATAAAGCTTTTCATTGATAGGAATTTTAAATTGATGGTTCAAAATTCCGACAATTATCATTACAAAGTAAATTGTATTTTGTTATAATCCATAACTTAAAGTTATAATTTTGTTCAAATTAATTTTGAATTTAACTGCAAAAGGTACAAAAGGTTGTAGTGGGATATTTTAAGTATTTCAAAGTCTGCAAAAAAAAATCAAAGATTTTTTTAACTTATGTGTTCTTTTTTTCATTAAGTATTAAACTTAAATGACTAAAGTGTTAAAATCTTTTGCGGTAAAAAAGTGTAAACAGTTTTATAATTGGAAGCCGTTTAAATCTGATGGGTAAATTTTAAGAATAAGCGAATCAATTCAGATTGTTCACCTTTTGGAAGAATAAAATGAAAATTCCGTTCGATACTGAAGTTTTTAATATCAATAATTGTTAACTGATTGTTTTTCAATTCATTTAAAACGGTGCTGATCGAAAGAAACGCCAGAGAATCTGAATGTAGAAGATAATTTTTAATACTTTCGCTGCTTCCCAGTTGCATCACGATATTCAGATTTTCAGTGACAATTCCTTTTTCCTTCAACCGATTCTGAATAAACTCCAGAGAACCGGAACCCTGTTCTCTTAAAATTAATTCTATTTCGTACAAATCCTTAACATTCAGAGTTTTATTGGCTAAAGGATGATTCGCTTTTGCAACCAGTACGATTTCATCAGGTTTAAATTTCTGATAATCAAAGTAGGAAGATTGAGATTCCCCTTCAATAATCCCGAGATCGATTTTCCCATCCTTCAGCAATTCGGAAATCATTTCCGTATTGTGCGTAATCAATTCAATCTTAAGATCTTTGTAATAAGATTTGAATTTAGCTAAAATTTCCGGTAAAATATACTGAGCAACCGTGGTACTCGCTCCGATAATCAGTTTTCCCTGATGTTTTTGATTAATCTGATGAATCTCAAACTCAAGATCGCGATAAATATTCCTGATCTTTTCAGCATATTCAAACAAAATTTTTCCGCTTTGCGTCAGTTGAATAGAAGTTCCTTTTCTGTCAAATAGTTTAGTATTTAATTGATTTTCAATTTCTTTGATATGCTTTGTAACGGCAGGCTGCGAAATATTCAGTTCTTCCGAAGCTTTGGTAAAACTCGATCTTGAAGCAACGGTATGAAAAACTTTTAATCTGTAATCAAACATTGTGGTTGTTGGTTTTTAGTTGACGGTTGATGGTTTTTAATTAGAGTAAAATTACAGCGTTAATTGCTAACAAATATCAACCATCAACGACTCTACAAATCCGAGAAATTTTTATCATGAAGATGTTCAAATCTACGGTTTTTTGCTTCACCGATCTTTTGTTTTGTATAAATGCTGTTATTTCCTGAAAACAAATACGATACGATACACGCAATTGCCACATAGATTCCGCATTCTGCTCCAAACAATTCAATTCCCATAAGCATACACGCAAGCGGAGTGTTGGTTGCGCCTGCAAAAACAGCCACAAATCCCATTCCGGCAAGTAAACCGAACGGAAGCGGAATAAATAATGACAATGCACTTCCCAATGTCGCTCCGATAAAGAAAAGGGGAGTAACTTCACCGCCTTTAAATCCTGCCGAAAGGGTAACAACAGTAAAAATCATTTTAAAGGCAAAATCATAAAGCGGAAGCTGTTTTTCGAAAGATTCTACAATGGTTGGAATTCCAAGACCGATGTATCTTGTGGTTCCCATTGCGAAAACGGCAACAGCAACAAGAATTCCGCCGATAACGGGACGAAGCGGAGGATATTTTATGTTAGATTTAAAAGCAGCACCCATAAAATGAATCATTCTGCTGAAAGCTGCCGCACAGATTCCAAAAATGATTCCTGCCAAAACACTATACAAAACAGGCAGAAACTCAATTTTTGGAGTAAGATCGATATGATAATGCGTATGTTTTGCTTTCCATAAATTGGTGACAAGATCAGCCAAAACAGCCGAAGTGAAAGCTGGAAAAATAGCATTGTATCGAATTCTCCCGATCAGGAAAACTTCAAGCCCAAAAACCGCTCCGGCTAAAGGCGTGCCGAAAACAGAACCAAAACCCGCGGCAATAGCCGAGATCAGCAAAATTTTTCTGTCATTTTTATCAAGTTTCAGGATTTTTGTCAGTTGATCGGAAATCGCTCCCGCCATTTGAAGAGCAGTTCCTTCACGACCTGCAGAACCTCCGAAAAAATGCGTGACCATTGTTCCTAAATAGACAAAAGGCGCCATTTTAAAAGGAATAATCTCTTTTGGCTCCTGAATATTTTCCAACAGCAAATTGTTTCCCGCTTCCACATCTTTTCCGAAATAATGATACAAAAGTCCCGTTAAAAATCCTCCAACAGGCAGAAACGCAATCAGCCAAAGATAATTTTCCCTGAAATCGGTTGCCCATTGCAGAGATTTTAAAAAACCGGCGGAAGCGCTTCCGACTAAAATCCCGATAATAAGACTGATGAATAGCCATTTCAGAATGTAAGGAAGAGCCGGATATTTTCTGAAGAAAAAACCTGTGTATAATTTTATTGTACGGTTTAAAGTTCGTTGATGTTGAGACATAATTTTCCTGATCAATTACTGTTAATAATCTTTTAATCAGGCGTCATCAGCTTTTGAAAAGCGGTTGGGTAAGGAAGAACACCATTTCCTTTTGTAGTGCAAAGATAAAATTTATTTTAAAAAGAAATCATTTTTCAGCATGTAATTTCGGCTTATCGTGATGCTTTCAAACATATTTTTATCGCTGGAATCCTGTTCCAGAAAACAGTGTTGAAGTCCTGCTTTTTCTCGGGCTCCGAAAATTCTTTTAAAATCAATAATTCCGTTTCCGATTTCTGCAAAATCCTTTGTTCCGGCTTTCATATCTTTTACGTGCCACAATGGAAATCTTTTGGGATACTTTTCAAAATAAAGTAACGGATCGATACCTGCTTTTGAAATCCAGTATAGATCCAGCTCCATTTTTACCAGATCGGATGAAGAATTTTCCAGAATAAAATCGTAAACAGTTCCGGTTTCATCAAACTTTTCAAATTCAAAATCATGATTGTGATAAGCAAACTGGATTCCTGCTTTTTTTGTTATTTCTCCTGATTTGTTCAGCAGTTCCGGCAGTTTTTTATAGTTTTCCAGGGTTCTTTCTTCAGGAAAAAGGTAAGAACAGACCATATATTCTGAACCAATAAGATGTAAATCTTCAACGGTCTGTTCCCAATTGTTGGTTAATGTTCCTTTCTCATGATGAAGAATTCCCGTTGTGTGATGTGAACTGATTACTTTTAAACCGACATTTTTTAAGATGCTCTGAAATTCATTCCTGCTTTTTCCGAAAAAAGTTCCGTTGTAGCCGTAGATTTCAAGCTCTTTAAAGCCTAATATTGCCAGTTTTTCCAAAGCTTTTTCGAGGTTTTCTGAAACAGCATCACGAATTGTATAAAGCTGAATTGCCAAAGGTTTTCTGTTGCTTTTAAAGTTAGAAATTCCGCAGGAATATAATCCTAAAAATCCCAGCGAGGAAATCTTTATAAAATCTTTTCTCTGCATTTTACAGGAAAGGTTTCATTTCGTCTTCTATCTGTGTTCTCAGTTCCATGAGACGCTTTGCATACTGTTCCTGCTGTTTTTCCTCTACCGTTTCAGGAATCCATTTGGGAACCGGAAGTTTTTTTCCGTTTTCGTCTACGGCAACAAATACAATGATGCAGTGTGTTTTCTTATCAAAATTTGGCTGTTTCAGGTTTCTGGAGAAGACATTGATGGAAATATGCATACTTGATGAACCCGTATAAATTACCTGAGCTTCCACTTTTACGATTTCCCCGATTTTAATAGGATCATAGAAACGGATTCCTCCTACATATACCGTTACTGAATAATTTCCGCTCCACGTTGTTGCGCAGGCGTACCCTGCCTGATCGATCCATTTCATCACGCTTCCTCCATGTACATTTCCGCCGTAGTTGACATCTGAAGGTTCTGAAATAAACTGAAAAGTGATCGGTTTGTTGTCCATTTTGATAAAATTTCAATAAAGGTATTCAATAATTTTCAAAACGGTAGATTAAATGCTACTTTTGATAACGGTAAACTTATAAAGTTTCCATTTAACATTAGAAAAAACTTAGAACTCTAAATGAAAAAAGTATTTTATCTTAATACATGCGATACGTGCAGAAAAATTTTAGGACAATTCAATCTTAAGGACTGGGAACTTCGCGAAATTAAAAAACAACCGATTACCCAGGATGAATTGGAAGAAATGCACAAACATGCAGGATCTTACGAAGCTTTGTTCAGCAAAAAATCTACTCAGATCAAATTAAGGGAACTGGATCTGAAATCTTTGGGAGAAGAAGAGTTTAAAGAACTATTGCTGGATCACTACACCTTTTTGAAACGTCCGGTTTTTCTTACGGACAAAGAAATTTTTATAGGAAACGATAAAAAGAATTTGGAAGCATTAAGGGGATTTTTTAATTAAAATAAGTCTCCTTAAATCAAAGTTTTTAAGAAAAGGGAGATCATTTTACATGAAAAAGCTGAATTCCGGTAATTACAACGGCTATTTTAAATGCTTTTATATTAATCGGGGCAGGACATGGCTTAGGGATTCTGCTCATTTATGAAATTTTAAGTCCGCAATTTATTTTGTCGGACGCGAATGCTTTTAACTTAGATCGTTACGATGGAAGATTAGTACCTGCCGCATTTCTGTCTCTCATTTTTCAGGTATTGCTTTTAATTAGTTTAAAGATTAAAAGATGGCGATTACAGAAAATCCTGATTAATACTTTTTGTATAAGTCTGATGTTGGTATTTTTTGTATTGGTTAAAGACTTTTCAAAGTCTAATGTCGACCAGCTGTCTTTAATAAGCGGAATTCCATTTTTAATATCCTCTCTGTTTCTATTATTGAAAGTTAATTTCTAATAAAGCTTCAAAATCTATAAGCGAATAGGCTCAAACCTAACAGATTTTCAAAACCTGTTAGGTTTTTATAATAACCAAAAAGTTTTTGACGGAGGTCCCAAGCAATTTATATTATTTTAGAAATAAATTCCTTTTTTTCAGGCCATGATTGTTCGTTATTTGTAATTCAGAGTTTTGATGAAACGGAAGTTTGTCGGAAAGCTGTTCCGTAAATTTTTCAATTCCTTTACAGTATTCGTCTAGAAATTCATACTTTTTATCGACTGTAATTAATTCAATGCCGGATTGAGTTTCTCTATGCAAAAAACGAATGGTGAAGGAATTAACTTCCAAAATGTCTGAATATTTAATGTATTGCTTCGGTTCTGATTCTTTTTTGAAATAAAAACCTTCTGCGTTATAACTGAAAATTCCGTCTTCTGAATAAAGTCTGTTCATCTCTTTTTCTGTTGATTCATAATCTGTTGGGAAATTTCCCGTCATTATTTTTGCAATGGTAAAACAGAGCGTTGCAAAACAGCAGAAAATAATGAGATAAGAAATTCCTTCACTTTCAAAAACAGGATAGAAAATGTAAACTGTAATAAGTATGATGATACAGAGGAATACCATTTTTTTCATCAGAAAAAATTTTTGTAATAGTACGAAAAAATGTATTGCAATATATTATTTTAGCCCGGATAGAAACGGCATCCTTTATTTTTTTGCCGGAGCGAAGCTCCGGCAAAAAAATAAAGATAAAGTGGATAGCCGGAAACAGCTCCAAAAAAATAACCGCCTTACAAATTCTGCAAGGCGGTTTTATATTCGTTAAAAAACAATCAGTTATACAAAAGGAGCTTTCACCACTTTGGCAGGAATGTTTTTGTTTCTTACCTGAATGAAGATTTCAGAACCTAATTTGAAGTGAGGTTTATCTACATACGCAAGACCTAAACCAACTTTTTTCATCGGCGACTGCGTTCCCGAAGTTACTTTTCCGATAACGTTTCCTTCTGCGTCTACAACAGGGTAGTCGTGTCTTGGAACCCCTTTATCCGTTAATTCAAAACCTACTAATTTTCTGGTAACGCCTTCTTCTTTTTGCTTGGCAAACGTTTCTTTAGATACAAAATCTTTATCGAATTTTGTGATCCATCCTAAGCCTGCTTCAATTGGTGAAGTCGTATCATCAATATCGTTTCCGTAAAGGCAGAATCCTTTTTCCAGTCTCAATGTATCTCTGGAAGCCAGTCCGCAAGGAATAATTCCTTCTTCCGCACCTGCTTCAATAATAGCATCCCAAAGTTTTTCGGCAGATTCGTTTTTAAAATAGATCTCAAAACCTCCGCTTCCGGTGTAGCCTGTATTGGAAATGATCACCTCATTTACTCCCGCCACAGAACCTACTGTAAAATGGTAGTAAGGAATTTCAGAAAGGTTGGTTTCGGTTAATTTCTGAAGAATTTCAGTCGCTTTCGGTCCCTGAACTGCCAATAAAGACATTTCGTCTGAAGCATTCGTCATTTTTGCTCCGAAAGTATTGTATTTGGAGATATGATCCCAGTCTTTATCAATATTTGAAGCATTGACAACCACGAAATATTTGTCATCTTCCATTTTATAAACGATAAGATCGTCTACAATTCCTCCGTTTTCGTTTGGAAGACAAGAATATTGTGCTTTTCCGTTTTCCAGAGCGTCTACATTGTTGGTGGTAACGTATTGTAAAAGTTCTTTGGAACCTGCCTCTTCAATGAAAAACTGTCCCATGTGAGAAACATCAAACAGACCTGCCTTTTCTCTTACGGCAAAATGTTCTTCAGTAACTCCCGAATATTGTACAGGCATTTCAAAGCCTGCGAAAGGTACGATTTTAGCTCCTAAAGAAACGTGTTTGTCGTACAATGCTGTTTTCTTCATATTTAATTTTTATTTCTATTTCTTTATTTTAAAACTGTCGAAAGCCTCGTTGAAAAGCTTCATATAATTTCCGTTCCAGTATTTCTGTGTGCAGTTGATGGTAACGAGAAACAAATCTTTGTCTTTCTGAAAAACTCTGGTGATCCAGTGGAGTTTTTCGTGTTCATCATCATATTCGTAAAAATATTCTGTGTATCCTTTTTTTCCGCTTTTGCTTTTTATTTTCTTTTCGTCGTCTGAAGATTTGTAAAGCGCGAGAATAAATTTTTTGGTTTCTTTTTCCGGCAGATTAAGATCGTGATATTCTGAAATCGTAATGGCTCCAATCTCATTACCCGGGAAAATATTGATGATTTCGCTGTCGTTGGTTACTTTCCAGCCTTCCGGAAGCGTGATGGAGTAGTTATCATTTTCATACACTTTCGTTGGGACAGACTGTGCAGAAAATAAAGATGCGGTTACCAAAGAAATGATAAGAAAAAACTTTTTCATCAGTGCAGATTATGTTTATATTCTTCAAGAATGATTTTAAACCACTCTGTGAAATGGTCTGGACTTTCAGAAATTTCCTTATTGAGATTTTCAAGAGAAATATAGCGTACTTCTTCCACTTCATCTTTATTTAAATAGAATTCGCCTTCGAAAGTTCCTGTAAAAACGTGATCAAGTTCGTGTTCCCAAAGTCCGTTTCCGACATCGGCTTTATAAATGAAATTAAATTTTTCTGAAAGCTCAACATCAATTCCCAATTCTTCCTTTACTCTTCTTTTGGCTCCTTCAAGATATGTTTCTTCACTTCTTGGGTGCGAACAGACTGCATTGGTCCATTTCAGAGGAGAATGATATTTTCCGGAAGCCCTTTTCTGCAGAAGCATTTCGCCGCTGCTGTTGAATAAAAAAACTGAAAAAGCACGATGCAGTAAGCCGTTGATGTGCGCCTGCTGCTTTTCCATCAAGCCAAGAACTTTGTCTTCAGGATTTACTAAAACTACGAATTCTTCCATTTCTACAAATGTAAGTGTAATAAATGTATTTTGGAAATTTTTGGTGAAACATCATATTTTTTGAGATATAAGCCGAAACCGATAAACCGAAACGGGTGTTTTTTTCTGTGAAATTAAGATTTCTTGCAGGTTTGACGGACATTCAGAAAGAGGATCTGAAAATTTTTTATGCCTTATTAATTAACCTTTGCCTGTCAATTTTCCGATTTTAATAAAGACAAGCGATAAAATGAAGAAGAAAGCAGTAATCCATAAAGCATTGATTAAAACTTTTGTTAAGCCAAAACTTGCCACATCCACAAACGGATAAGGATAAAATCCTGAAAAACTTCCCCGGATTAAAATATATCCTAAATAAATGACAGGATAGATAGCCCACTTCAAAATAGAGCCGTATTTCAGATTATTTTTATTTTCATACCAATACCAGTAAATCAGAACCAAAAGTGGAATAACCGAATGGAGCAATTCATCCACCAGTTTCTGCATTCTGGAAGGATTCCATGTAGAGCGAAGCAAAAACTGATAAATTAATCCTACAATTGAAATGTAAACCGTTATCGCCGTCAAAATCCCTGATTTTTCATTCGAAGATTTTTTGAAGGTCTGGACCGTAAAATAAAAAGCGACAACTATATTGGTTAAAATGGTAAAATAGCTGAAAAAGCGGATCGTTGTTTCCCAAAAAGAAAATTCCGAATTCCGGATCATCAGAACATATTGAGTAATGATGGCAAACCATCCCGTAAGCGCGAACAGTAAGGATAAAGTTTTTTTCATATTGTTGAGGTGTGTTTCAAATATAAGATAAAAAAGCCATTTTTAAACTGTAAAACAGATGGATACAAAAGAGAAGTATTTAATTTCATAAAAGAGAAAAATTTTAATTAAAATTGTATAAAAAGCAAATTAATTATTAATATTATTCATTAAATAAATGTTTTTAACGTAGAAATTTAATATAAAGCAAGTTTAACAAGCCTTTTTGGTGCAAAAAATGTAACTTTGCATTTCAAATTTTTATGATGGAATTAGAGTACATAGAACACATTAGTCCGATTCTTAAGGACGGCGTAAAAAACTATTTAATTGATATTGACGGAACCATTACAGAAGACGTTCCGAACGAAGAGCCTGAAAGAATGGTTACCTGTGAGCCTTTCCCGGATGCTCTGGAAACCATCAACAAATGGTATGATGAAGGTCACCAGATTTGTTTTTTCACGTCAAGAACAGAAAATCTTAAGCAAATTACAATCGACTGGCTGGATAAGCACGGATTTAAATATCACAGTGTTTTATGCGGAAAACCAAGAGGCGGAAATTACCACTGGATCGACAATCATCTGGTAAGAGCAACAAGATATAAAGGAAGATTTACAGATTTGGTTGAAAAACAGGTTACGATTGAAGTTTTCAAAGAAGACGAGTAAAAAAATAAGGAAAAAGATTAAACGATTAAATATTATGATAAATAGTTTTTAATCGTATTGATTTTCTCAAATATTAAATCTATAAAAGTTTTATGAAAGTTTTAGCAAACGACGGTTTGGATCAATCCGGTATTGATGCATTGAAAGAGAAAGGTTTTGAAGTAATTACGACAAAAGTTCCGCAGGAACAGTTGGTAGATTACATTAATGAGCACCAGATCCGTACTATTTTGGTACGCAGTGCAACACAGGTGAGAAAAGATATTATCGATAACTGTCCTTCCATCGAAATCATCGGAAGAGGTGGAGTAGGAATGGATAATATTGATGTGGATTATGCAAGAGAAAAAGGAATTCATGTGATCAATACCCCTTCTGCATCGTCAGAATCGGTTGCTGAGCTGGTTTTTGCACACCTGTTCTCAGGAGCAAGATTTTTACAGGATTCCAACAGAAAAATGCCTTTGGTAGGAGATATTGAGTTTGCCGGTCTGAAAAAAGCGTATGCTGCAGGAATTGAGCTGAAAGGTAAAACCATCGGGATTGTCGGAATGGGAAGAATAGGGCAGGAAGTTGCTAAAATCGCTTTAGGTCTTGGAATGAGAGTTATTGCTGCAGATAATAATGTAGGAAAAGCAAGTATTAAAGTTAAGTTTTACAACAATCAGTTCATTAATGTGGATATTGAAACAGAACCGCTTAAGGATGTTCTGAAACATTCAGATTTTATTACCCTTCACGTTCCGGCTCAGAAAGATGGTTATATGATCGGAAAAAATGAATTTGAAATGATGAAAGACGGAGTAGCCATTGTAAACTGCTCAAGAGGCGGAGTTATTGACGAAGCCGCTTTAATTGAAGCTTTGAATTCAGGAAAAGTGAAGTTTGCAGGTTTGGATGTATTCATTAACGAACCGACTCCTTCAAAAGAAATTTTAAATCATCCTAAAATTTCTATGACGCCGCATACCGGTGCTTCTACACTGGAAGCGCAGGACAGAATCGGGCTTTCTTTGGCAGAGCAGATTTCAAGTATTTTACAGATTCAGTAATTTTTTTGATAAAATATAAAAGCTCCGGCGCAACAAAGTTGCGCCGGAGTCTTGTTTTATAACGAATTTTTTTAATTCTTCTTTTTCAGCTCATCACGGATTTCCGCAAGCAATTGTTCTGTTGCAGTAGGAGCCGCAGGAGCTTCCGGAGCGGCAGCTTCTTCTTTCTTCATTTTGTTGATTGCTTTTACCATAATAAATACAACAAGTGCCAGTAAAAGGAAATTAATGGCAACCGTAATAAAATTACCATACGCAAAAATAGCGGCGTCGGGTGCAATTTCTTTAGCTTTGGCAAGGGTTGCTCCCGCAGGAATGTTTTCAGCACCTTTACCCATAGCATAATAAATACTGCTGAAATCCGGTTTCCCTACAAGTGCAGCAACAATTGGCATAATTAAGTCATCGATAACACTGGTTACAATTTTTCCGAAAGCTCCACCGATGATGACACCGACAGCAAGATCGAAAGCATTACCTTTAATCGCAAACTCTTTAAATTCTTTTACAAATCCCATAATTTATATTTTTTTAAGTATTATTTTAACAAAAGATGGGTTAAATTACAAAAAAAAATATAATTTTCGAGTTTTTATAACTAAATATTAATCAAATATGATAAAATGTGAAAGTTTCTTAATTAAGAGATCCACATAATTCTTTTCAGAGCATTTAAAAATTCTTTTTCGTAAATTGCTTTTAATACAAAATACAATATTAAATATGAAAATTTTTACAGCGGAACAGATTCGCAATGGGGATGAATATACAATAAAAAATGAACCGGTCTCTTCTGTTCAGCTTATGGAAAGAGCTGCGCAGGCTTGTGTTGACTGGATTTTTGAAAATTGTAAAAACCATAGAAACTTTGCGGTTTTTTGCGGTAAAGGAAACAATGGAGGCGATGGTTTTGCCATTGCGAGAATGCTTCATCTGAAAGGTTTTGATGTAGATGTTTTTACCAATACCAAAGCTAAATTTTCTTCGGATGCAGGAAATAATTTCAGAGAATTAAAAGAATTTTCGGGTGTTTTCATCAGAGAATTTAAAGAAGCAAAAGAATATAGGTTTGATAACCGGACAGTTATTATCGATGCACTTTTCGGAACCGGCTTATCAAAAAATATTGAAGGAGAGTTTAAAGAACTGATCGATTTTCTGAACCTGAAAAGTAATCTTAAAATTTCTGTTGATATGCCTTCCGGACTTTTTGCCGATACTGTTTCTGCTGAAAATGCCACTATTTTTAAGGCAGATTATACATTGAGTTTTCAGTTTTGGAAAAAAACTTTTCTTCATCCCGAAACCGGAAAATATGCAGGAAAAGTGAAAGTTTTGGATATTAATATAAATGAAGACTATATTGCTGAAACGAAAACGGAGGACTTTGTGATTCATGAAGATATGATCAAAGATATTTTCAGACCGAGAGAAGATTTTTCGCATAAAGGAACCTATGGCAAAGCCATTATTGCAGGTGGAAGCTACGGGAAAATGGGAGCCGCGGTTCTTGCAACGAAATCGGCACTCAGAACCGGAGCAGGACTTACTTTCACGCTGGCTCCGAAATGTGGATATGAAATTTTACAGACTTCGAATCCTGAAGCCATGTTTATCGAAGGCGGAAATGATTTCATAGATCATTTTGAAACGGATGAACATGCAGTCTGCGGAATAGGTCCCGGTTTGGGAACCAATGATGAGACCGCGAAAAGTTTTCTTACCTTTTTAAAAAACTACTCCAAACCTCTGATTTTGGATGCCGATGCATTGAATATCATTTCACAGGATTCAAAAAATGTAAAGATAATTCCTGAAAATTCTATTATAACACCTCATCCGAAAGAGTTTGAAAGGCTGTTCGGCGCCACTGAAAATTCTTTTGAACGGTTAAAACTGGCGAAAAATAAGGCTAAAGAATTGGGAATTTATATTGTTTTAAAAGATCATCATACTCAGGTTGTAACGCCTGAAGGAGATGCTTTTTACAATATCACTGGAAATTCAGGACTGGCAAAAGGAGGAAGCGGAGATATCTTAACCGGAATTTTAACCTCTTTTTCAGCGCAGCATTACTCAGAAAAAGAAGCTGCAGTTTTAGGAGTCTGGTTTCACGGCAGAGCGGCAGAATTGGCATCAGAAAAGCATTCTAAAGAATCTGTACTTCCGACGGACATCATTGGTGAATTTGGAAGCGTTTTCAAAGAGCTGAATGCAAAAATAGAAAGAGCATTATAATTTTAACATCAATGTAGATAAAAACAAAGGCAAGTTTGATTACAAACTTGCCTTTTTATATTTTTAAATTCTTCGCTTATTCAGGTTTTTCGTTTTCAGCCTGAGTAATTTTGAACTTTTTCGAAACGATCATAATAACTACTCCTGCAATCATGAACGGAATAGATAAAACCTGACCGGTGTTTAATCCTCCAAACTGGATGAATTCGTCACCTTGCGGCTCTTTCAGGAATTCTACAAAGAATCTGATTGCCCAAAGAATAATGAAAAACAATCCGAATAACCATCCCTGCTGATATTTTTTGTTGGTTTTTCTGTACAGAATCCACAGTAAGACGAAAAGGCAAACATATCCGAAAGCTTCAAATAACTGCGAAGGATATCGCGGAACTGTTACACCGTATTCACTGCTCTGCTGTGGGAAAAGCAATGCAAAAGGAGAGTTGGGATCAACCGGTTTTCCGATGATTTCAGAATTGAAAAAATTTCCCATTCTTACAAAAGCGCCGCCCAAAGCAACCACAATTCCTAATCTGTCGTACACCCAGAAAGGATTTTTCTTGATGATTTTAAATGAATAATATAAAGTTGTGAAAATCAACGCGATCGTTGCGCCATGACTTGCCAGTCCTGAAAATCCTGTAAATTTCAAACCATTTTTAGTACTGATAGGTAGAAATACGCTCCAGAAATCTTCTTTGAAAAGTTCAGGCTGATAAAAAATTACGTGTCCCATTCTTGCTCCCAGAATGGTTCCCAGTAAAGTCCATGTGAAAAGCGGTTCTAAATATTTCTGGTTTACATTATCGATTTTAAAGATTCTGTTCATTAAAATATATCCGAAACCGAACGCAAAAATGAACATCAGACTGTAAAAATGAAGCGTAACAGGTCCCAACTGAATTCCTTTTGTAGGATCCCAGATCTTAAAAGGAGTTTCCAGACTGATGTTGTCTGATTCGGTAAGAGGTTTTGCAGTTTTAACGGCGTACTTAAAGGTATTGATATTTTCCTTCGTTGCCGCCGCATCAATCACTTTAAAATTCTTGTCTAAAAGCTGATAATGCACCAGTTTGTATTTTGCCAGTGTCGCAATGCTGTAATTTACATAAACAGGTTCGAAATTAGACTCATTCAGAATAACAAGTACATTTTCTTTGATGGGTTTGTCGGCAAATTCATTCAGATCCTGAACTTCAGTAGTCGAATAAATTTTTACCGGAACATCGGTAGAGTTTACTTTTAAAGTTCCGTCGGACATTCCGTCCGGATAATTCTGCGCAACAAGACACTGGGTAATGAACGCAAAAATGACGAGATACATTCTGAAAAAAATATTACTCATTGTTATTTTTTTAGTAGTTGTTTATTTTAAATTTTACTTTTTTGGCGGTACAGGATCATATCCGCTTCCTCCCCACGGATGACATCTTGAAATTCTTTTTGCACCCAGCCAGAATCCTTTAAAAATACCATGCACCTGAAGCGCTTTCACCATGTAATGCGAACAGGTAGGCTCATAACGGCAGTTTTTGGGAAGCAGGGGCGAAATAAACCACTGGTAAAATCTGATGAGAATTACCAAAGGAAAAGTGATTATTTTATTGAATGTAAGTTTCAAAACAATGCAAAAATAGGGTAAAAAATTGAAAATTAGTTTAAATTTGTTAGAAGTTTCGGGACGGTAAAAGTCTGTTCGGAGGATAAAACGGTATGTTTATCGATTTGCAGTTTTTACTGTTTTTAAAATTAAGAAAAGAATAGATGATCTGTATAACAAAAGCAAAAAACCACCAAAGAAAGGTGGTTTTCGTTTGCTATTGTTTATTTCCTTTATAGGCAATACTTCGTAAAGTATAATATAAAGTTCTTTAATAAAACATATAACCTAAAAAAGAGGATGTCTCATTTTAAAACAGCTTCTATTCATAGTATTTAATTTCTCTTACCCATTTATAGAGGTCTTTTCCATCTATGTTTTTAATAATTTCCGTCCAGTTCTTTTGCTTATCGAATTTGTATTTGAAAATAATTACTGTTGGTTCTATCTCCTTGTCTTCGCGACCAAATTTATCAAGATAGAGAAGTTTGACAATGTGGTTGTTTTTATATTCAAACTTTATATCACGCCATAATTTATCTCCCCCATAAAGCGTTTCTCTTTCTAACATATTATTTTTTGTATAACTATAAACTTGTGAAGAGCTGAAACTACCGTCATCAGTTTTTTGTTCAAGAATCTTTCCGCTATCAAACATGATGTAAGAATACCGTTTTCCATCATTAAAATTGGTTTGTTTCGTTATGTTGCCAAATTCGTCGTATTCATACTTAAGATGTCTTGTTAAAATTATTTTATTTTGGTAATCACTTTCATGATCAAAAATTTTTTCTTCAGTAATTTCATATTTATTATTATAAATTTTTACTCTACTTAATCTTTTATGATAAATTGAATCTTTTCTTTGAGTATAGCTTTCATCCGATTTTTTCCAAATCTTATCCGTTATTGCAAAAATGCTGTCTGTTCTTTTAACAGTATCATATTTTGTAATAAATAGTGGTTTAAAACTTTCAATATGATGAACATATTTTTTCATAGGTTCATCTTCAGTTTTATAATAATTTTCTCTAAAATTTACAACCTTACTCTCTTTATCATAAAAATAGAGGTAATTATCTTCTGAATAATCATTTTTAGATTTTTCATTAATTAGTCTTCCCAAACTATCGTACGTATATATATAATCATCAACAATTTCTCCCGATTTATAATACCATGTTTCTTTTGTAATATTACGGTTTTTATCATAATAAGTTTCATTGTTGATATATCTGCAAAAATCGGTTTCAAACCAGGATCCCGACATACTTCTTCTCAGAATTTTAGGAACCATTCTTGTAGCATGACCATATTCATTATCACCTTTCATAAAAGTAAACGGACCGGAATCATTTAGAAAAACTACATATTCTTTTACATATTTTGGATTTCCTAAAACACTGTCTTTTATAACTTGAGACTGTAAAAGAGAAGATGTGAGAATTAAAAAATATAATAATTGTTGCATTATAATTTGTGTTTAGAACAAAGCCTCCGAAGAGGCTTTTAATTATTGTTTTGTAAAAATGCTTATCTCAAATTGTTCTTTTACCGGAATGCCATATATTTTAGCAGACTTCCATGTGTTAAGTTCTTTCAGTTTGAAAACATTTTCAATGGCTTTTTTTGTATTTTCATCGGTATAACGTAGTATTTCTACTTTCTCTAAATCATCCTGTGTTCCGATTGTAATACGAACTCGGTTTTCTCCTTCTTTAGCATTTTTTGGAACTTTGAATTTCTCAAATAATATCTTGCGAAACTTATTTATTCCACCTCGGAATTGTACTTCTCGACTTAGTATCTCAATATCATCTACACAACTTGCACCATAATTTTTTTTACAATTTTCTAAAGATTTTTCAGCGGACAATTTAACTTTTAAAATTTTAGCTGAATCTTCTTTGCCAATGGGAAGAGTTCCCATATTTTCTAATGTTGAAAGATAGTATACTAATGGCTTTTGCTTTATATTACACCCAATAAGAAAACTAAATAGAGTAATAAAGAAAAATAGTTTTTTCATAATTTTATTTGAACAACAAAGCCTCCGAAGAGGCTTTTATTACTGTTTTGTGAAAATTAGATTATCTGTTTCCGGCAAATAAACCGCTTTGTCTGCAGTAGAAGGACAATCATCTCTCAAAGAGGTACTGTTAGGACTGTAATCCCAGGATATTTGAGTCGTGCTAAGCTTTTTTATAGTCACTTTACCCCAACCAACTCCGCAATTAGTTCCGTAATAATATAATACGACAGAATTTTCAGTAGGTCTTGTACCAATACTATATAGTTGATTGGAAGAGCTATTTTGATTACTCTGTAAAATTAACCCACTGACATTTTTTACAATATATTTTACAACTAAAGCATCACGATAAAATTGTTTACTAACTCGTTTCTCCAATTTATTTTCTTCCTTTGTTATAAATAATGTAATTTCATTACCCTCGAAGTTCGCTTTATAGATTCCAATATAGGGATTTAATTCGTTGTTTAAATCTTTTACTTGTGCATTATTGGGAATATTATCTAATGCTGTATTCATTGGCAATATTTGTTGTGATTTACAAGAAACTGCAGCAAATATTATTAAAAACAAAACACTTTTCATTATTGTTTTGTGAAAATTAGATTATCTGTTTCCGGCAAATAAACTGTTTTATCAGCAGTAAGAGGACAATTATCACTTATCGAAGTACTATCAGGTCTATATTCCCAAGATATTTGGGTTGCACTTATTTTCTTTAAGAAAACATCTCCCCAACCTATACCACAATTAGTTCCACTGTAGTAGAAAATAATTTTATTTTCATACGGTCGTGTTGCAATACTATATAATTCAATATTTGGCACATTAGAATTTTGAGTATCCTGCAAGATTACACCTGAATTATTTCTCACTATATACTTTATTACTAAGGCATCTAAATAATATGTTTTTCCAGTACTTTTCTCTAATTTATTTTCTTGTTTTGTAATATATAGTGTTATCTCATTTCCTTCAAAATTAGATTTATAAATTCCTATATATGGATC
>NZ_QEHP01000136.1:0-1760 GCF_003094695.1 Chryseobacterium sp. HMWF035
ACTATAAAAGTAAAAGTATTGGGATCTAATGGGAGAGTAACCAATAATCCTAATGATAATTTGCCAGACCAGCCACGAGTACCCGCTATGGAATATACGATGATAAAGCAATAATAAATACGTTCTCTTTAAAAAAATTAGGGAGAATTTTTATTCTAAACATGGGTAATTACAATCTCTTCTAAAATGGTATATTTCAGATTAGGAAGTGCAGGATTTTGTGAAGTTTATCCTTCAGTATTTTAAGGATCATCCTACCCATGTATGGCAGGATTTTTATGATGCGTATCTTGCAACACCGTGCGAAGAGCTGAAAAATTTATATAAACCCGCAAAGGCAAATATAAAACCCAGCATTACGACATTGCAGGGAAAGCTGAGTGAACCCAATGAAAACGGTAAAAACCTTGTAAAAGACCAAAACGGAGTATACAGCAGCCCTGATCTTCCGGTAGGAACAGATTTACAAATAACCATTAAAGTTGGAAATGAATATTATGGCAGCATCCACACTCATCCCTATCCCGGAGCCGTACCGATGTTTAGCTGGACGGATGTGTTTACCCTGCAAAGATTTTATCAGGATACCTATAATACTAATTTGAAAGATGTAGTTATTATTTTAGTATGTAAAGATGATAATGGAGTTAAACAAACATACGCCCTCAAAATTGACAACCCCAATATGCTGTATGATGCTATTGTTCATGATTCTACAAATAATGTCCCGAATCTAAATAATGATACAACAATAGAAGAAATCACTAGTAAAATGGACGAAAAATTGACATTATTATATTACCAAAAAAAACCTAACAGAGAAGGAACTTTTTTAGAACGCTTTGCTAATTTTGGTATATCTTTATACAAAGCCGATGAAGATTTAACAACCTGGAATAAATTAATATTAGAAAACGGAATCGTAAAACCTATACCTTGTAATTAAATTTTAATACAATGAAAAAAATATTTATAATAGCTTTATTAAATTTTTTATTTATAAACTGTAAAAGCCAATCTCAAATAATTAATATTTTAGATGACGATGGAACAAGCAAAGCTGATACATATTATAAAGATATAAACAATCTTCTTAATCCATATACAGGAACTTGGGTATATGACAATGGAAATCGTTATATAAAACTGGTATTAATAAAAAAAATAAAATTCTATAATAGTAAGTACTATGAGGATGTTATCATAGGAGGGGTAGAATATAAAGAAAATAATATTACAAAAACAAACACTATATCTTTTATCAATAATACATACGGAAATTCTATAAAATATCCTTTGTCGGGAAATATCTTACTTAAAAATGATTTTCCTCCAATATGTTTGGACTGTTTCCCTAATGAATTACGATTAGGATTAAACTATCATGATCTTAATCCTGACACTAGTTTTGGAACAATAATTTTAAGAAAAATAACAATAAACGGTCAAGATGCAATAAAGCTAAAATTGACAGCAAAAACAGTTTACCAAAAGGCAGGGAGTCCGCCACCTTTAGATTTTAAATTACCAGTAGGAGAATATATCTTTATAAAGCAATAAGATGAAAAATTTTTTGGTATTTGTATCTTTATTTTCCTCTTTGACATTTTTTTCGCAAGAAATTAATAAAATATCTTTTATGCATTGGCAAGAGAATGATTTTTTTCGGCATAATACTGAAAAATAGTTGGTAGAATCCTATCAAAAACTCATTGTTAGGCTGTTTGGAGGAAGTTTTATGAAACGTGTTTCATAAAACT
>NZ_QEHP01000137.1:0-1745 GCF_003094695.1 Chryseobacterium sp. HMWF035
AAAAAAATAATTTGCATATTAACACACTCCCTTTTGTAGTTAGATAAAAAGTTTAAATAAGCTTAAAAACAACAGGCTGTCTATGACAGCCTGTTGTTTTATTTTTTTTGCATTATAATTTTACTGGGCAAAACCTTTAATGCTAATGGTTTGGTTAGTATATCCCATATAAGCTGTTCCGGTAGTTGCGGTAGCTCCCCATAAAACAAGTCTTATGGAAACCGGAGTGTCAACAGTAATATTTTGTAAAGCTGTTATTCCGGATAAATCTATAGCAGATTGATTGGCAGTTGTTTGTGTTGCACCACTGATTCCTGAGATTACCGCTCCTGAAATATCTGTCCACGTTCCTGAAGTACCGATTTTATACTGGTATTGACCGTTCTTAGGACCGCTTGCCGACTTTCTGAAACTGTATGCTTCTATAGAAGTAATCGATAAGCTTTTCCCCGTTTGTGGTACAAATTCAAATGTCCATGTATCATTTGCTGCCTCCGCTAATGCCTGAGATGTTGAATTGAGACCGTCTGAACCCCAAGCTCCGGCAGATCCGGATCCGGATTGGGTAGCTCCGCTATCTCTTATAATTTTAGCGCTCTGAATTCCTGTAGCTAAAGTTCCGTTCCAAGGTGAAGGACCGAAATTACCTGTTCCTCCCGCAATACTCGAGGTATCCCAACTTCCTAAAGCAACCGGAGTCAGAACCACAGAGCCCACATAACCTGAACCTGTTTCGTTTCCTGTTGTTGTTCCTGCCGTAGCAACCGGAGTTACATAGAACTTAATGTATTTTGTAGCATCTGCATTTCCCAAGACGTATGTTTTTGCAGTAGCACCAGATATCGTCGTTTCATTTGTTCCGGATGCATCATCAGATCTTGTCCATCTGAAAATTGATGTCCCTTCGGTATTACCTTCAATATCAGTATATGTATAGTTTCCTGTGAGAGTTTGCCCGGTATTGGTTGTTCCGGAAATCGATACATTACTAACTGTAGGAGCTTGATTGGCAATTACAGAACCTGCCCATGCAGAACACTTTTGTAAGCCCGGTGAAGCTCCAATGGTAGAGCCCGGTGTTACACAAAATTGGATGAATTTCCCAAGATCAGCCGCAACCAAAGTATAGTTTTGTGCACTTGCCGCAGGAATGATCATAACATTTGTTCCCGAATTATCATCAGCTCTTTTCCAGATAAATGTACTCGCATTGTCAGGGTTGCTTTGAGCATCTGAAAATGTATAGTTTCCTGTAAGAGAAGCTCCGACAGAAAGGTTGCCCCCGATTACAAGATTCGTTGCTGTGGGTACCGTATTAATCTCCTCATATCCGAGGTTGATCCATTTTGTTCCATCCCAGCCTACAAAAGACTTTAATTCCTTATCAAAAACAATTAGTCCCTCATTGGCAGACGAAGAAAGATTATTAATGGATACGGTTGTAAGTCTTGGAAGAAGTAGTCCTTTGGAGTCGGAAGATATTTCAAGAGCCGAAGACGGATGCGGATTGGGAGTGTTAATTCCAACTTGAGAAAAAAACAGGCAGTAATTCGAAATCAATGCAATAGCGAATAATTTTTTTGTCATGGTATTTTAATAAAATTTTGTGCGCAAATATATGGGTTATTGTTTATTTAATAATGAATATAAATATAATTTAAAGAATATTTAATAATTAACTGTTTTTTAATATTTTATTTTGACTTTAAAGGCGGATTTTTAGTGTTTAAAATAATATTATGTTA
>NZ_QEHP01000138.1:0-84799 GCF_003094695.1 Chryseobacterium sp. HMWF035
GCTACAAAAGTTACAGGAGCTGTAAACGTTGGGGTTGGAGCAGGAACACGCATGAACCCGGTAAGTCATGTCTATATTTGCGGAGTAGAAACAGGTGGGAATGTTAACATGCCATTAAATAATGTTGAAAAAGCCATTACTATTTCTTCTTTATTTTGGGATATCAGAGGGATTAGTGGTTCTTTAGTTGCGGATGTAGTGCTTACTCAAGAAGCTAAAAACGCTTGGCTGCAAAAAACCTTCAATAAAATTATTGAGGCTTACCAAACTGAATTAGCTAAATATGAACAGGCTTTGGCAGATGCAAAAGCAATGGGTGTAGAAATTAAGGGTTCTAATCCTGGGTTCTACAGAAAAATAGAAAATACCATTTTAAGAAGAAACTGTATTTCTTATATGCTGGAGCAGAATCCTAACGTAGATCTTACATTCGGTAGAGGGAAGTATTACAACAACGGCTATTCTTCCGGAGATGAAACCTTCCTGAATACAGATATCAAAGTAGACGGAAAGCTCGATCAGTACGCTGCCTTTGCAAAATTCATGGAGCAGGCATTCGAATGGGAAATCATGAGTTACTATTTCTATCCTTACTACTGGGGCGAAAGAAAATCCTGGGCAGACCTGTATCAGTTTGATGATAATGATCCTGTTTTCAGAGCGTTTATGCAGTCCGGTATGGCAAGAGTTATTGTGACGGTACGTCCGGGCTTCGAAGAAGCGGTAAGACACTTCCTTGCGACAGGACAAATCTGGAACGGAGGAGAAGTTCCTGTAATTGATGATCCTTTATTCTTATCCATCGTGGATGAAATGAGATCTCCGAAAGCAACCAAAGAAGGAGAACCGTGGAGAGAAAGAATTCCGACATCGCTTACCATTCTTCAGGCAGATTCTATCGGCTTGAGAGTAGAAAAAGCATTGCCATGCAATTGTGAGCCGGGAGTGAAGTTTGATGATAATCTGGGCGAAATGTGTGCTACAAATTTTGAATTGAACCAAAATCAAATCGGGCAATCCGGAGATAAATGGATGGAAATTAGTTTTCAGGGAGGATTGAATAACGGTTTTGATACAATCCAACAAATGAACGGGCTGTTCCCAAGAAAGTATGAATGCTTAGGAAATGTAATTGATATTGACAGAGATGCCTCTTGGTCAGGCACCCAATCACCGGAAATAATTATTAAAACATTGGCAGATGAAATTTCCCAAATTGAAGGAGTGGAAGCGCGTTCTACCGGAAACAACGGGATTACTTTCAAAATCAATGTGAGTAAAATTAAAACGTTCTCATTCCGTAAACCGGGAACAGATGATGAACACGAATTATTAAAATTCTCTGTGGATCTGGAAAATAAATATCTGAAGATTGCCTCTCCTGAGTACAACAAATACGGCTACGAAAGAATTTTGGATAAAGACGGACAAGTCATCCCTTCCGCTGAATATATGGACAAAGTTCCTTTGAGTAAATTCTTGGTGTAATCTGAATCTTTAAAATTTTTAGAAATGAGCCGGGTAAAAACCGAGTCTATTTGGCAGCACGATAAAGTGCTGCCTTATATCCTCACGCGTCTTAAAGACAAGATTAACGAGATAACTGCTGTAGAAAAGATTTTACTTTTCGGAAGCAGAGGAAGGCTTCCTTTGGAACGCTGGAAGGAACTGGAAGGAAAAGACTGGGACATATTGGTACAAGCACAATGCAAATTGAAAAATGCAAGGGTTCTGTTAGATGAAGAGTATCATCTGGATCTTTTGGTGTTGGATGAAAGCCAAACCAAAAAATTTATCGAAAATATGGCCACCAAAGAACTATTTCCTACCAACGAATTAGAATCTCTAACAACTAAAAATAAAAAGAATGGGGACATATATAGAGAATGAAAGACCTTCATTTGATACTATTTCAAAAGCAAAATGGAAGGAATTAGGAATTTCTCAGCCAAACAATGGATTTGCATTTAAGCAGTATTCCACCCAAGAAATGGCAGATCAATTTTTTGGAGGTAAGCCTGTTATCAAATCAGGGAATTATGAAGTTTATACGGACGAAACCGATCCTATAAAAGAAGAAGTATTGGAAGAGGTAGTAGTATATCAAAGCTTTACCGAAATTTTCGGAGATATTAAAGTAAAGCTTTTTGTAAGTAAAGACGGAATATTTCTTTTAGAAAGATTTCAGGAACTTACCGAACCAGAAGGTAAAACAATTGTTTTATTTTTAGAGGTGGATGATGATTACAATCTTCATACCGTGATGCACATAAGAGCAGGACAGGATTTGACGGATCCTTCTAAAGTTCCTTTTGCAGATATTCTGAATTTTGTAAGAAAGCATAGCGTTACTATTTCACCAACTGATATGAAGGAGCTTTTAGAAAAAGGGGTCATTGCCAATAAAAAAACATTTTGGACATGGTTGCTCAAAATTGTGAAAGCTCCTATTACCGATGTTTTTGATTTTTTTGGAGATAAATTTACAGAGATGCTGTATGATGGGGCGGCAAATTTTTTCGGAGAAACAGTAACAAAAGCTATAGAAAGTATCAAAGTAGAAGAAACCGGGTGGAATCCGAATCCCAAAAAAGGAGAGTTTAATCCTGTGCTTATTCCTCAAGCAATGTGGAATGAAATGAAACCCTTCTATGAACATAAAGCTTCTACAAGTCCTCCGAAAAATTATGATGATGGACAAAAGGTAGTAAGTAAAGCTATTAATGGACTTTTTGATTTGTTGGATGATAAGAAAAAACCAATACTAAGAATAGTAGCAGGAGCTAAACCTTATCTTCCAAAATCTATTTATAACGTGGTGAGTAGTGAGCTTATTGCATTTTTTGATAAAGTTGATGATCTCAAAAAACTTCTTAAGGACTCCATACCAAGATTGCAAACTATTATCTACAGGAGTTTTACTTCAGCAAATGCTTATTTATGTGGGATTTATAACAGTCTGGTAGATGTAGTAGCTGGAATTTTCAGCATTATTGGCTTTTTCTTTAGAGCAAAAGGATTAGTTGAAAAAATAAAAAGTGACCCTATGCTTTATGCGGAATATTTTCTAGAAATCGTAGAGGGTGTGGTAGAAGGAATCAGAAAATTTGACGTAGTCGATTTCTTGTTTCAGTCCATCACTTTTCAGGCAAAGCTTGCTTATAAATTGTATCTATGGATTAAAGAAAAGTCTTCTAACATTGATTTTACCATAGAAGAAGTATTTTACTATTTTGGGTATATCGTGGGACTGATTATTGATATTGTGGTGGAAACGCTCCTTACAGGCGGTGTTGCAGACGTAGTAAAGCTAGTAGAAGGAGTAGCCGATTTTATGAAAAATCCGTTGCGTAATTTGGTAGAATCCATCGGGAAAGTAGTAAAAACTACGGGAGATGTTATGGTAATGGGATTGGAATTTATCCGCTTCATCATCAAAAAGCTGAAAGAAGGATCAAAAGCTCTGTTTGAACAACTGGGTCGCTGGATGGAGGATATCTTCAGTCTTGGTGAGAAAGTGAAAAACTTTGTGAAAGATATTTACGAAGAGTTCTTTAGTCCAAAAATGCGGGAGTACCTAGAAAAGCTGGGGTTGCAGCCTACCAAGCTGGAGAAAGGTGTATTTAGTATGTGTCCAATCTCTTAAATGCAAATGATATGGGAAATATGAAAAAATGCCTTAAATTTGCTACAGAGCTAAAAGACGGCGAAAAAGTATGCTCTATTCTAAGGAATGATGTAAAAATTGCAGAAGGCATTCCTGAAAAAGATTTAGAAAAATACATTGAAAATCTTGAAAAGGAAGCAAAGAAGGTAGGCAAAACATTGGACGATCATTTAGATGAGTTGGCAGATGTTACAAAGATAGATGATGCAATTAAGGAACTGGATATTGAAATTAAAGTTCCTAAAAATAGACTAAGTGCTGAAGCCAGTCTTAGAAGGATGGAAAGTGTTGTAAATGACCTCAAAAATGGGTCTAAACGATTTAATCCTGAAAAGAAAAAGCTTAAGGAACTGGGTATTACATTAAAAAGATCTAAGAAAGGACTTAGTGTAGATTTTGAAGGAACACGATATTTGTATCAGACTACCGGAAAACAAAAAAATATTGTTAAAATAAAATTGACAGGAGTTGACGGGAGTGATTTTAAATTGGCAAACAAGTTAGCAGGTTTGAAGAAAAAGCCTACAGGCTATACTTGGCATCATTTAGACGATTATGACCCAATAACTGGAACTTGTACTGTACAGTTGGTTGATTCAGAAATACACGTTGCATCTCTTCCTCATTATGGAGGAGTGAAAGTGTTAGAAGAATTTTTAAATTTTAAATATTTATCAAGACCTTAAAAATATGAAAACAGAAATTACAGATGCTGAAAATAGCATTACACTAGCAGATATTCAACAAATTGAAAGTCAATTCAATTTTACAATGCCTGAAAACCTTAAAAAATTGTATTTAAAGTATAATGGAGGTGTAATAGGAGACGGTTATTATGAAATTAATAGTATTAAGTATGGAAAAGTTAAAATAGAAGATACTATTGATAGTTTACAAATAACCGAGCAACATATACCAAAAGAATATTTGCCTTTTGCCAATACAGGAGTTGGTCACATAGTATGTATTTATGTAGGAAGTGGTAGTAAAAATGGACATATCTATCTTTTCCGTCATGATGAAATGGAGCCAATTTTTTACAACAATACTTTAGAGGAATTTTTAGAAGTAAGTTCTATTGATGATTTATAATCTTAACGGCAATTGAAAAGTTGCCGTATTTTTATTTTATATTTGTGAAGAAAGGATGCATGAAATAGGGTTCTACAATGAAATTGAACTTTTGTTTCAAGTAAAACTATCCAAAAATTAGTCAATTATGAATATGAAAAAGTATTTACTAGTCTTGCTTACAATTTGTTTTAATCTGATATGTGCCCAAGAGAAGGATACTGTATACGAAAAAACTTTTAAAGCAGAAGGTTTAAACCCAAATATTCAAAAAACTATAAAGGAAAAGAAAAAAATTTCTTGGCATTTTAATACCCATTACCGTTACAAATGGGATTCATATCGGATGCATTATTTTATGTCCAAGAAAATAACGGCACATGACAGTTGTGATATTGCGTTCTATACAAATGGTAATAGTTGTATTTATTTTGCACCTAATTGCCATGCAGATAAAAGTACACGTGTTTATCAATTCAGTGATGAAATTCCATATGTTTTTCTTCAAAATAAAAGTAATTCGGAAATTAAGAAATTATCAGACTTAAATTATTATAGTTACAGCGATAGTTCATCAAAACAATTTCATGATAAAAAACGTCAGAAGAAAGATTATAAGGATTTAGAATTAAAATTAATTGAAACCAAAAATTATGATAAATATACACTTTATAGATATAAGATTATCCATGATAAGTACTCTAAATATATTGAATTAGAAATTTCAAAGGATAATATTTCTTTTCCAAATGAAATATTGTATGCGTTAGATATCGTTTTCTTTAGGAAGAATGTTACCTTTAGTAAAGGTGTTTTGAAAAAGTATTCAAAGTTTACAGAAGATAATATTTTGGATGAAACCTATGAGCTAGTAAAAAAAAATATTGAAAATGTGACTGTTAATGTAGACAATGGACATATGAATCCATAATATTTAAATAAAGAGAGATAGTGTCGATTTTAATATGTAATAGTTCCCGAGTATTCAACTTCCCTTATTTTCCTTCTAAAATTTTGTAAAGAAGCATAAAAACTAACCTTGCTTTTTGAGTGTAGTTAGTGTTTAATTTGAACATTTTAAAATTTTAACTCTCTAAAAATCAATCACCGCATCCAACGCATCATCAACATCCTTGCTTATAAAGTTGGCCTGATAATTTACTGTGGTTGTAATAGAGGAGTGTCGGTATAACTTCTGAAGCATCTGTACAGAAATTTTATCACCTGAAATATTTCCAAACGTATGTCTTGAGATATGCATCGTAATATTTTTGTTAATTTTTGCCAGCTTTGCAATCCGTTTCAAATATTTGTTCAGCGTTTTATTGGCATTTCTGATGACAGCCAACACCGCTTTAGAATCTTTTTCATCAACTCCTTTCAGTTCAGGGAAGACATGGCCGTCATTAAGAGACTTATAAGGTTCATAATACGAAAGAATAGTCAAAACCTTATCGGGAATCTTTAAAGAAACCACTTTTTGGTTCTTATTCATTTGGTATCGCAATCTTCCGTCCTGAACATCTTTCCATTTCATTTCCAAAACATCTGCAACTCTTATTCCAGCAAGATAAAAACTCAGCAGCCATACATTCCGTGTATGCCATTCCTTAGAGCTAGGATCTAATTCCAATTGTTCAATTGCCAACACCTCTTCTTGAGTTAAGCCAATTTTAATGGACTCAGGAAACTTTATTTGAATCTTATCTTTACCAAAAGGATAGTTCTTATTATCAATGATTCCTTCTTTGATCGCTGAGTTGTAAATCGTTCTGATAACAATCAAATGATTCACAATAGTCCGGTCACAAATTTCTCTTTCTGCTTTTAGATACGATTGAAAGCCCTTAAGCAGAGGAACGTCGATCTGCTCAATCGGAAATTTTTTACACTTTAAAAATTCTTTAAAATGTGCTACTCTTGGTTTCTCAGCAGATAACTGATTATATTTTTCCAATCTTTCCAAATTTTTTAGATAATCTTCAGCAATAGTGAAGAAGTCGTTTCCTTTATTGATGATCCTTTTTCGGATTGCTTTTACCGAAACATTCTTATCCGAAGCGTCCATCTCAATCAGTTTTCCTCCAGCTTCTGTAATTCTTTTCGTAATAAGATTATTAAGACGCACTGCGTTAGGGTGAGACTTTCGTACTTTTTTGTTTTTCTCGTCCCAATGTTCTTTCTCAATATAATAACCAAGAGCAACAAAGGAAGATTTTCGTTCTTTGGTAATCCTGATGTAGATAGGATATTGCCCCTGTTTATTGGGTTTCTTTCTTAAAATAGCAGTAATAGATGACATATAAAATAAAAAATTAGAAGTAACCCACCTGCAAAAAAAGCATTCAAGAACTTTGAAGAAACAAAGAATATATAGGAATTATAAAATTTGAAGAATGCTCCAAAGAAATTTTAAATCAGATTAAAATATTAATCAGTATTATTAAAAAATCAAAAAAATGCCTATGTTTGCAGCATAGCTCACTTGTCGTTTAGCAAAGCTAAGTTAGCTATAAAAAGGAGGAAAGGCAAATGAACCCTGCGGAAAATTCGAGGAATTTCCAAAAATATGGGTACAACATAGGTACAACAAATGGCGGTATAACTTGGTTTATCTTGGTCTATAATGAATAGCTAAAATGCGGGAAACTCCCCATTTTAGGGTATAATAGACCAAATTAAACCAAAAGCAATAGGACTTAAAATCCTGTGCCTCTTTTGGCGTGCGGGTTCAAGTCCCGCCTGGGGTACTAAAACCCTCTGTAATTAATTTTACGGAGGGTTTTTATTTTTTATCAGTTTTATTCTTAAAACTTTAAATAATACATGAAATTGATTTTCTGTGATTCTGAAAATTATTTTTCATTTTCTAAAAAATAACTTGCTATTCTTCAATTTTTTATTTCATTACGCTTAAAATGCAATCAAAGATTTCTAGGGAAAATAAAATTTTGCAGATAAAATTTGGTGAAACTGTAATTTTTAATATATTTGAAAAAGATAGATCCTTGCTTTTCTTTTTTTAAGAAATGATGATGTTTCGTCATCACTGTAAAATTGCTTAGCTTACGGCACTACATACTATCTTTAATGGGGAAAATGGTACTAGTGGGTACCTTTTCAGTTCATTTTCCGGGAAAATAAAGGTACCCACTAGTACCATTTTCTGGGAGTTGATAGATATAGTCCTTGGAAAATACGAAGGTTTATCCAAACAAGCCCTATAAACGATAGGGCTTTTTATTTATAAAAAACACAACCATGTCACAAAACTTGAGCAGGCAACAAATTTATGACCGTATAAAAGCTTCTTCCAAAGACAGCTATATTTTAGAAGAAATGAAAAGGCTTGGGTTCTGGCAGGAAACTTCTACGCCCTCCTTGCCTGAGCAGCTTATCCAAAAAGAGGTCGTTTTACAAAAAGAACTGCAGGAACTACTTGCGAAAGACCGAAAATATGGCAATCAGGAAGCTATGCTTCGCGAAATGCGTAAAAAGCGGATGCAGGAAGCAAAAGCTAAAAGGGAAGTAACCAAGCAGAAAAACGAAAAAAAACGTCAGGAAAAATCTGATCGCTGGAAAGAATTACAGCAGGAGCAGATTATCTATCTGGGTGAAAATGTTTCCAAAGGGCTTCATCAAATGCAGTCTCATACAGAAAAACTGCATCAGTTTTCACTTCCTGTTTTCGAAAATATATTAGATTTTAGTCATAAGTCGGGATTTAGTCTTTCTCAGATCAGATATCTTGCTTTTAACAGAAACGTTTCTCAAAAATCGCATTATCATACGTTTGAAATTTCAAAAAAATCGGGAGGAAAAAGAAAAATATCTGCTCCCAAAACAAATTTGAAATTATTTCAGCAATGGATTTTAGAAAATATTTTAAATAAAATACCGGTAGGTGATGTTGTTCATGGCTTCACAGCTAAAAAATCCATAGTTACCAATGCGCAGCCCCATCTTGGGAAAGATATTGTGATTAATATTGATCTGAAGGATTTTTTTCCTTCTATATGCTATAAAAGGGTAAAAGGGCTGTTTTCAAAATTCGGATATTCGGAACAGCTGTCAACTGTCTTTGCATTAGTCTGTACGCAGGCTCATGCGGAAGAGGTTTTGCTGGATGGGGTTAAGTATTTTGTTCAGAAAGGAGAGCGGTTTCTACCACAAGGATCTCCTGCAAGCCCCGCCATAAGTAATATTATCGCCTACAAATTGGATAAAAGATTAGATGTACTCGCTAAAAAATTCGGATTTACATATACACGTTACGCGGACGATCTTACCTTTTCTGCTGATCAGGATTCAGAACAGAATATTAATAAGCTTTTGTACTTTGTAAAACAGATTATTGAAGATGAAAATTTTACAATTCATCCGGATAAGCTTCATGTAATGAGAAATAAGTATCAGCAAAAAGTAACAGGAATTGTAGTTAATGAAAAGCTGAATGTAGAACGTACAAAGCTTAGAAAATTCAGGGCTCTTCTGCATAATATTGAAATCAATGGATGGCAAAACCAAACGTGGGGGAAAGCGTATCATCTTATCAATGCTATTGAAGGATATATTAATTTCGTTAATATGGTAAATCCCGCCAAAGCATCAGTTTTTAAAGAAAAATTAAAAACAATTGTAGCAAAACACGGGATTCCTTTTGTTGAAACCCAAAAAGTGATCCCGGAAGTTATAGAACTGGCTGAAGTTTTAGAACCGGAACAAGATGGAGTTACATCAAAAGAGGAAAAAACAGATTGGTGGAATATCTTCTAATCTGAGCCAAACACATAAATATCAACATCTTAATTTATAAGATAGATGAAAATCATTAAACAGACCAAACTTTTTTTCCACGAAGGAAAATCAGATAAAGTTTACGAAATAGACCTTTGTGAAGTAAATCCCGATGCATTCATCGTCAATTTCCGTTACGGAAGACGCGGTGCTGCATTAAAGGAAGGCAGCAAAACGCCCACTTTTGTTTCCAGAGAAAAAGCAGAAAATATTTTTGACCAGCTCGAAAAAGAAAAAAGAAATAAAGGCTATCAGTCTGAAATCGAAGTTTTTGTAGAGCTTCCTTCATTGGATGCACTGAATATGAATTCCGCAGAAGGTGTTATTTTAAAACGTCTGGAAGATGCGACACAAGGAATTAATTCTTTTAAAACCGAATGGAAAACTTCCCGGGTTATCTGGAAAGCTGCTCAGATGAAAATCAACGAAGCCGTTCCTTATATATTAAAACTGGCAACAAAAGGCAGTGAAATGCAATTGTATGCTGCTGTTTTTGCCATCAGAACCTTAAAAATTACTCAGGCTTCGGAACTTCTTTACAGTATTGCGCGCAGTTCCAGACACAAAAAGTACATCAGAAATGTTGCTTTTGATGCGCTTTTAGCAATAAGTGACACTTCCGGCTTGGAAAAAATTGTTTCAGAATTACTGGAGAGTCTGCCCTCTGAAATAAAAGATTTTATTGATCAGGGAAATTATGATGGTTTAAAACAGTATTATTTCGGGAAATTTAAGAAGAAAGAGAAAACGGACGAGTTGGTTTATCTTTATCTTTTATCAAAAGCGTATCCTTCTTTGGTTCGGATGATGGAAGAAATAATATGGAAAATTCCTTTCGCGTCACCGTATTTCAGAAATATTCGTGCAATTTACAAATTAGCCCGTTTTCGGGATGATGCCCAGATTTTAGGAATGCTTTCCTATTTATTTGAAAAAAAATCTCCGATGTTCAAAAGAACAGCCAGTCTGGATAAAGAAGCATGGAATCAGAACCAGTACTTTTACCAGATCGGAACTTCTGTGAATGTAAGAAAAGAGCTTTCCGGAGAAGAAAGCAGAATTGCATTTTCAAATTTCACCAAGCTTTATTTTCAGAAAAACAGTTTTTATTATTTAAAAGAACTGGGAGAGCAGAACAAAGGAAAAGAATATCTGAGATTTGCTGTTAATGCGCTTATCCAATATACCGATGACAGTTATATTCCGGCTCGCAAAAGCCCTTTAAGTCATTATGGAACTTATAATTGGAAGGAACGAAGATATTATTATACCGTTGTAGAATCTCCGGAATGTTACCGTTCTCCACTTCTTACAATCATACTTTTCGGAAGAGATAAGAATCGCAAAATGGATTCAAATCTTGAATTCTACATAAAAAAAGAACAATTCTGGAGTACAGAATACTATTATCAGGCAAATAAAATCAACAAAGTGGAGCAGGAAAATTCAGCAACATCTGAAACTGCTTCAGATAACAAACAATCGGGATCTTTACATCAGATAATCAATACATTTAAAAATATTTTTGGCTCAAATAAAGAAAAGCCGACACCTTCTCCTCAAAAACAGGAAGAATCTGTTATAAAATCTGAGGAAAACCAGGAAAGACTGGAGCTTTATCCTGAATTTTGGGATGAAATGCCCGAAGCTTACCTGCAGCTTCTGATGCAGGCAAAAATGGATCTGGTAATGAAATTTGCATACGAAAACGTTTCTGTTCACTCTAAATACAGAGATTTGCTGCAAAAAATAGATCCTGAAATGATGGTCTCGCTGCTTAATAAATCCTCTGAATATCCTCAGAAGTTAGGACTTGAAGTGCTATCTGAAAAACAGGAGGAGCTGAAAAGAAACGAAAGTTTTGTCGCAAAACTGTTGGTGTGCGAGACCGAAGAAGCAAGAAATTGGGCAAAAACAGCAATCGATAATAATACAGGATATTTTCTGGCTTCCACAGATTTTATGATGCATTTAATCATGAATTCACGAAAAGAATCTAATGAATTTATCAATAATCTGCTTCAGAGTGCATCTTTATCCGAAGAAAGGCAGAAAACACTGCTTGGAAAAGTAATTATAGAGCTGCTTTCTATGGAAAATAGCGATAACAATAATGCTGTCGCGGAATCTGCAACGAAAAAGCTTAAAATAACCACTTTGGATAATTTTTCCGAGATCAGTTGGGAAATTGTTGCCCAGTTATTGACTTCTCCTCTAAACAACAACAGGTTTTTGGCAAGTGAAATCCTACTTTCGAAGTCTGAAAAATATTCTGTAACGGAAATTCCTGTTTCAATTATTGAGCTCTTGCAGAATAACACCAACGAATCCATCAGACAAAACGGGATCAGTCTTTTAGAACAGTATCCGAAAGAAGAAATCACAAGAAACTGGCAGGGAATTCTCCCCCTGCTTTCTTCTGAATATAAAGAAGTTGTGGAATGTATTTTTTCACAAAACGACCGACTGGATTCTCAGTCTGAAGCTCAGATGCAGACTTTTGAAAAGCTGTTTGATCTTCTGATGAAAGAACAGAGATTTGAAAATTCTCATCAGTTGTTTAGAGAGTATCTGGAAAAAACAGCATCAATATATATTAATGAAATTCCGGTAAAATGGATTCTCAGATTACTGTTTGCAGACAGCGTGAAAAATCAGCTTTTTAGCTTCGAACTTCTTAAAAAGGTAGAAGACAATACTAAATTCACCTTAAAACAAGTCATTGCTCTTGCCAATCATGAATTTTTAGCCGTAAGACAATGGGCTTGGAATTTTTATAAAAAGAATGTTGAAAGAATAAAATCCGACCGTAATCATGCGCTTGGCATTTTGGATGCAAAGTGGGACGACAGCCGCGAATTTGCCTTTCATTTCTTCAGCACTGAATTTACAGACGAAGACTGGGATACAGACTGCTTGGTAGGAATTGCAGATTCTGTACGTTCTGATGTGGAAAATTTTGGTAAAAACCTTATCATGAAATTTTTCAGAAAAGAACACGGATTGGAGTACCTTACAAAACTCAGTCAGCATCCAAGCCAGAATATGCAGCTTTTTGTAACCTCTTATCTTCAAGAATATGCAAGTGATAAACCGGAAAAGCTTAAAGAGTTGGAGTTTTACTTCCGATCTGTGCTTTCAAGGGTTAATAAATCCCGTACAGCCAAAAACAGGATTTTGGATTTTCTGGAAAAAGAAGGGCGAAAGAATAAGGAATCTGCCGAAATCGTAAGCAAAATTCTGGACGATTTGTCGGCAACCAGTGCTGTTCAGGATAAAGCAAAATGTATTGACATCATTTCCGAACTGAAAATGATTTATCCTCAGCTTAATGTTCATCTTCAATTAATTTCTTAAGCCATGTTATTCGATTATAAATTTCATAAAGATACTGCCGTTACCAATTCCGCAACGAGCACACAAATGAGTTTTTCGCCGGATCTGCAGAGAGATCCCACATTTTTTGTAGGAAAGCTGAATAAAAAGATCCCTTTTCGGGAAGCCATCTCTGCACTGCATGATGTGGTGGTTTCTGATCTTCGTTTTAAACCGAAAGACAGGGCAGAATACAAAGAATGGGTTACCGAGCAGGAAAAGCTCTGGCTGAGTGATTATATGGCTGAATTTCAGGTGGAAGAGATCCGGAAGAGAATGGCAGAGGTAAGAGGAGAACTGGATTTGGTATATAAAGAAAAGAACAGGGTTTTAGGACCTTTCAATACAGCCAAAAAAGCTTATTTTGATTATCTGTACCAAAAAGATAAAGATGCTTGGTTTGTTCTGGATCCTGTCATCACGGTTCATCCCGATGAAGTTTTCTTTGAATGTTTCAGCCAGGACGAATCCACTTACGGAAAATTAAGCAGCAGCTATAATGTTTTCACAGAGATCCGCGAGTTTAAATGCGGAACTACAAATATAGATTACTCGGCTGCGCTTTATAATGAATTCCAAAAAATAAGAGATTATAAGGATACGGAATTTAAAATTGATCCTTCAGGTTTTGAGGCACTTACCACCAATGAAGAGATGTACAAAGAAGAGAAGATAGATTTGCCGGATTCCTGGGTCAGAGGATTTTTACAGGTAAGTTCAGCCATGACTTTACCCGCGACGATTTTTGATCTTCATCCGATGGATATTTTCAGTATCTGTCAGTTTTTAAGAAGATTTAAAGAAAAAAAAGGACCGAGAGCATTGCGTTTTATCCTTGAACCCGGAAAACCTGTTCAGGCGGTTTTCGAACCGTGGTACGAAACTCTAACATTTCACCGTTCGGTTTATACGGGATCAGAAAGTAAAACCATCAGGATTTGGGGAAGAAGAAGATTGCTGATTCTGGAAAGACTAATCCCGATTGCTAAAAATTTCAGAGTGGTCTTATTAGGAAACGGATTGCCCTCGTTTTATATTGCAGATTTGGGAGACATTGCTTTCACTCTGGGACTTTCAGGATGGACGACAAATGACTGGAGCAGAGCCGGAAATTTTGATCTTATGGCTCCCAGAGGAAATGTGGATCTGCTTACTCAGGAAAAAGTTTTTAATACATTAAAAGAAACCTGGTTTGGAACTCCCGCCGAACTTTCAAAAAAATTAAATCTCGATACGGCAACAATTTCTTCTTCACTGACATCTTATACACAGGCAGGAAGAGTGATTTATGATCTTAATCTCGGCTTATACAGGGTTCGTGAGCTCACTCAGGAGCCTTTGGATATGAAACAGTTGCGGTTCTCCAGTCCGCAGGAAGAAAGAGCTAACCAACTGATCGCAGAAGATAAAGTAAAAATAAATTACAGCGCTGAAAATGATATTCTTAAAATTCAGGGAACCATTCAGGAAAGCTATGTAACCTATCAGGCGGAAGCTTTTATTGATAAAGACCAGCGACTGACCGACGGAAACTGCCAGTGCGGTTTTTACAGGGCAAACGGATTGAGACAGGGACCCTGCGAACATATTCTGGCTTCAAGAATGATGATTAACAGAAAATAATAGAGCATAATATTTTTTAAGAATTTGATAAAGGAGGATTTTTTATTTTTAAATTTCCTCCTTTATTCATGTCCCATCTTTTCCCTATTTTTGTCTAATTCCAAATTTCAAATGAAAAGAATAATCCTTATCGAAGATGAAACCAGTGTAGTGTCCTTTATCAAAAAAGGGCTGCAGGAAAGCGGATATGAAGTTTCTGTGGCTTTTGACGGTAAAACCGGAGTACAATTGGTGCAGTCGAATGATTTTGATCTGGTGATCCTCGATATTATGCTGCCGGAAATGAATGGGTTGGATGTCTGCAAAGAAATCCGCAAAACCAATCAGAATGTTCCGATTCTCTTCTTAACCGCTTTGGGAACTTCCGAGAACATTGTTTTGGGCTTGGAAAGCGGAGGAGACGATTATCTCGTAAAGCCGTTTAAATTCATAGAACTTGTTGCAAGGATCAAATCTTTACTGAGAAGGAGCAATAGCGGAAATCAGCATGAAAGTGTTGAAGATGAAGAAGATAATGAATATATGTATCAGTTTTCAGATTTGGTTTTAAATGATTATACCAAAAAAGTGACGCGTGCGGGCGAAGAAATTTCACTTACTTCCACAGAATACAAGCTGCTTTTGTACTTTTTAAACAATCCTGAAAAAGTAATTTCACGAACAGAAGTTTTAGAAGCGGTTTGGGGCGTGAATTATGAACTGGGAACCAATGTAGTGGATGTGTATGTAAATTACTTGCGTAAGAAGCTTGATAATCAGGAAGATAATAAGCTGATTCATACCGTAATAGGAATGGGTTATGTTCTGAAAAAATCTTAAAAATGTTTAATAAAGTTGTCACAAATCAGACCAAAACGATGGTGCTTCTGATGTTGGTTTTTACCGCCATCATATTGCTGTTCAGTGGATTGGTGTATTTTTCAATTGTCAACTTTTCGCATCAGAGATTTTATGAACTGCTGAAAATCCGTACCACCACCATTATTCAGATCGAAAAAGGCAAAGATAATCTGGATCTTCCGGAAAATTACATTCTGAACGGATTAAACGATGAAGAGCTTCCGATGGAGCGGGATTATGTTTTTGCAATTCCGGCAGATTCAAATTTTAAGAAAATTTCGGATGAGGTTCATATTCCGGACTATTTTTTTAAAAGCATTGTGAAAAAAGGCGAGGCGAATTTTAACGATAAAGAGTTTTACTACATCGGACAGACTTTTAAGCATGATGATAAAAATTATATTGCCATCGCATCCGCCAAAAATCATTATGTGGTTTATTATCTCGGGTTTTTAAAGAGAACCCTGATTACCTGCATCGTTCTTTCGCTGTTCTTCAGTATGATTTTTTCTTTTTATTTATCGAAAACGTTATTTAAGCCCATCCTTAAAATTACCGGAAAAGTAAAGGAAATCAGTTCCGAAAATCTGCATTTGCGTCTGGAACCGCAACCTGATAATAAAGAACTGAACGAACTCATCGACACTTTCAACGGAATGCTGAACCGCATTGAAACCTCTTTTGAAACCCAGAATCACCTGATCGGAAATGTTTCCCATGAACTGAGAACACCGTTAACGTCGATTATGGGTGAAGCAGATGTGGCACTTTCTATTTCCAGAACCAATGAAGAGTATAAAGAAACTTTAGGAATCATTCTGAATGAAGCCGAAAAATTAGACAAAAAAATCAAGGCTCTGTTGATGATCGCACAGACCGGATTTGACGGCAAAATCCAGAAAATGGATAAAGTACGGATCGATCAGTTGCTTTGGGATGTCATTGAAACCCTCCGAAGAATAGATTCCAGAAATAATATCTATCTCGATATCAGTATGTTGCCCGACAATCCTAAAAAACTGAAAGTTCAGGGCAATGAACAGTTGCTGCATCTTGCGGTTGCCAATATTATTCAGAATGGCTGTAAATATTCTAATTTTCAGCAGGTTAAAGTCTCTTTAGGAGCTACGGATTCGGATGTCTACATTATTGTAAAAGACAGCGGCATCGGAATTCCCGGACAGGAAATGAATAAAATTTACGATCCTTTCTTCAGAGCTTCCAATACCAAAAATTATGAAGGCTACGGAATCGGACTTCCATTGGCAAGAAATATCGTGAGAATACATCGTGGAGAACTAATCGTAAGCTCGCACGAAAATCAGGGAACGACCGTTCAGTTGCGTTTCCCGAATTTCTACAGTATGCAGACAGACGGAAAAGACATCTAATATAATCATCGTTAATTTTTTAAACTGTTAATTCTTTTTAACAGATTCTAATCGTATTTTAATCTCTTTAATCACATTTTAATTCCGTTCCAAAGATGTTCTAATTTGGTCGTTTTAGTTTTGTATTATCAAAAAAGATAAATACAAACCTAAATCTCATTAATATGAACAAGACGATTTTAATAGCCACCGATTATTCTCTTGAATCTTTGAACATTCTGAAAAAAGTAATGAGAGAAAAAGACGCTTCGGAAGACCAGAATCAACATAACATTCTTTTGGTTTCGGGGTATGATATGGGAGATTCCATCAGAGATCTTCTTTTTAATACGAAAAGTACCATTTTCAATAAAATCAGACCGCAGGAATTCTGCGATGCGTATGAAATTATCAGGAATAAATATCCTCACCTTATCAATAAAATTGTGTGCGATATTTTCACCGGAAGTTTCCAGAGAACATTCAATAATTATGTGAAAGCGGAAAATATTGAAGAAGCTTACTATTCTCCTTCTATTAAAAGCAGAGGAAACGGTAAGTTCGATCTTATTCCTTACATCAAAAAATGTAAAGACCTGAAATCTCAGGAAATTTCGGTTGAAGTTCGCAAAAGCCTTCCGGAAAAAGGAAGACTGGCGGAGATCTTTGTAGAAGCTTAACACCAAAGAACTTTAAAAATTTTGAAAAATGCTAAGGAATTATAGTAACAGCAGAACGTTGGGAGACAACATCAGATTAGGAACGCTGACTGCCTTTACGGCAGGTACTATAAACATTGCTTCCCTATTGATATTTCTCTCTTTTACCTCCAATGTAACGGGACATTATGCTATTCTTGCGGCAGAAATCAGCAAGGCAAACTGGTCACAGGTTGCGGTGGTGGGAATGTGGATCTTCCTGTTCTTTTTCGGGGGATTTGTGTCGAATTTTATTGTCATCACATTCAATCAGAAAAGTAAATATTTCGCCCATGCAATGCCATTGGTTCTTGAGATCGCGTGTTTATTGTTTGTGGGAATCTACGGACAGTTTTATTACCGGAAAACGCTGGAAGAAACGGAATATCTGGTCGCTCTAATGCTTTTTGCAACGGGTCTGCAGAATGGTTTAACGGCAAGTATTTCTAATTTCTCGGTAAAAACTACCCACCTTACCGGTACCACTACCGATCTTGGGATTTTATTCTCCATGTTTACGCAGAAAAAATTCAGAAAGAACGGCGAACTGGTCGGAAGAGCAAAACTGCTGATGAGTATCATGATTTCCTATGTTCTGGGTGCGGTTTTTTCAGGGTTAACCTATTATTATCTTGAATTCAGAGTGTTTTATGTAATCAGTCTGTGTTTGCTGGTGGTGATTGGTTATGATGCGTACAAAATTCATATCAGACATTTCAATACGAAATATCGGTACAGCAAAATTTATAAGAAACCGAATCTGATGGCATATTTTTATGATAAAATCCACGGAATTCCGGTGATTAAAGAACAGAAAAGAGACAAGAAAAGGAAGCTTGTGTTTGATGAATGAAAAGGGTAAAAGTTTACTGTAAAAGATCAAAATTCTTGATAACATTTTGAATACTTTTCGTAAAACGGACCTGAATAAACAGACAATGTTAAATAAGAGATATAAATATCAGTATTAATTTTGTGTAAACTAGCTGTGAATCAATCCTCTAATTGTATAACGCAATTGGGGGATTGTGTTTTTAGGAAAACCCCGATAACGAGACATTTTGTCTGAATCTGAAGCATGGCTAGAATGTTGATATGTTGATAAATTAATTTTAATTCAGAAGTTTATAGTTTTAATTCTTATTTTGAATGACTATTTTTGTAAGTTGATTTACGTTTTTTATGTCAGATATTATTCAGCTTTTACCCGATCATGTAGCCAACCAAATTGCGGCAGGAGAAGTAGTGCAGAGACCGGCTTCCATTGTGAAAGAACTTTTGGAAAACGCCATTGATGCAGATGCCACAAAAATTGAGTTGATTATCCGGGATGCCGGAAAAAATCTGATTCAGGTTGTAGACGACGGAAAAGGAATGTCTGAAACAGATGCGAGAATGGCTTTCGAAAGACATGCCACATCAAAAATCCGCGGAACGGAAGATATTTTTAAAATCTCTACCAAAGGTTTTCGCGGCGAAGCGCTGGCTTCGATTGCAGCCGTTTCTCAGGTGGAATTGAAAACCAAACAGAAAGACGCTACCATCGGAACAAATATTTACATCGAAGGAGGGGTTTTCCAGTTTCAGGATCCCGTTCAGACGGCGGAAGGTTCTAATTTTCTGGTTAAAAACTTATTTTATAACGTTCCGGCAAGAAGAAAATTCCTGAAAAACAACAACGTAGAATTCCGACATGTTATCGATGAATTTCAAAGAGTTGCTTTAGCGCACGAAACGCTTGAGTTTTCCCTGTTTCATGATGATGAGCCGATTTTCAGGCTGAGAAAAGGAAGTCAGATGCAGCGTATTGTGGATGTTTTCGGAAGAAAACTGCAGCCGCAGCTTATTCCCATCAAAGAAGATATTATCTGGTGTAAGCTTCACGGGTATGTTGCCAAGCCGGAAGGAGCGAAAAAAACAAGAGGAGAACAGTTTCTGTTTGTCAACGGAAGGTATTTTAAAAGTCCGTATTTCAATAAAGCCGTTCAGGAAGCTTTTGAAGGATTGTTGTTGCCGGGTTATGTGCCTACGTTTTTCCTTTTCTTAGATATTGATCCTGAAAAAATAGACGTTAATATCCATCCGCAGAAAACAGAAGTAAAATTTGAAGACGAACATCTGATCTTTGCTCTGTTGCGTTCCACCATCAAACGTTCTCTGGGAATTTATAACGTTTCTCCAAGTCTGGATTTCGAAAAAGATCCTCACTTTGATGAAATTATGCACAAAACGTTCCCGAGTAAAGGAAACAGTGGAGGCGGAACAACGCTGAAAATGCCGGAAATCATCGTAGATAAAGACTACAATCCTTTTATTGAAGAACGTGAAGTTGCACAGGCGGAAATTCAGAATCTTACAGAAATGTACCATCAGAATCTTACCGCAGAACCTTCAAAGATCAATCTGTTTGAAGATGAAGATTTTGATGAAGATCTGATGAGGTTACCGAACGGATACTGGCTGTTCAACAAAGGGGATGAAACTTTAATGCTCGATTTGGGAAGAATGCACAGACTCGTGGTTTCTGAAAATACAAAACCTGTAAAAAAAGGAACAACCAACGGTCATGCTCTGCTTTTTTCTCTCGAATATCATATGAATGAGATTGAAAAGGCGAAATACAATTCCATTAAAAAATATCTTCCGGAGCTTGGTTTTGAAATGAGCATTGCCCACGAAAGTGTGTTGAGAATAGATGCGGTTCCGGAAGGACTGAAAGAAACGCTGGTTATGAAGTTTCTTGAAAACCTTTTTGAAATTCTGGAGTATAAGTCTGAGGAAGAATTTATGCAGTATTATCAGAACCAGTGGAGTAAGCTTCAGTCGAAATCAAGATTCGATTTCATATACAAAAAAGATGCGGAACAGCTTATCAAGGATTTTACCGCTTTAGGCTTCCCTGAATTTTTACCCAACGGAAAAAGATGTTTCTACGAAGTTCCGTTTAATGATTTTAAAAACAAATTTTAGAAACTATGTTTAATAATTTGCCGCCAATTACGAAAAACATTATAATCATAAATATTGTAGTTTATATAATTACTAATTTTTTCTTGTATGTTTTGAATAAGCCAGAGTTATACTACACTTTATCTGCATATTATCCTTTTTCTCCTTTTTTTAAATCCTGGCAAATTATCACATCTATGTTTATGCACTCGCCACTTTCTGGAGGTGAAGGGATAATGCATATCTTTTTTAATATGTTTGTGTTGTATAATTTTGCTTTTTTAGAAAATATTTTAGGTGGTAAAAGGTTTTTGATACTTTATTTTTTGAGTGGGATTGGCGCTTACGTTTTATTCAATTTATGGGAATTTGTACAGGTTGAAATGTTTGCAAGACAATTAGAAGATTTGGGTGTTAATATTTATGATTATTTTTCAGGAACAGATTTTCAACTGAAAGGATCTGCTGACTCAATTGAAAATCAAAAGCTTTTAATAAGTAATATCGTCAGAATAATATCAAGTCCTTTAATGGGAGCTTCTGGAGCTGTTTTTGGTGTGGTTGCAGCTTTTGCAACGATTTTTCCCAATGCCAGAATAGGAATTTTGTTTATTCCTTTTCCTATAAAAGCAAAATATTTCTTAATTTTTAGTGTAGCTCTTTCTCTTTATTTAGGATATAATGGTTTAGATAGTGGAACCGCTCATTTTGCTCATGTAGGAGGCGCTTTAGTTGGGTTTATTTTGGCAAAAATTTGGAGAAAACATTTAAATAGATTTAATCCTCACTAGGATTTATGAAAATCCTTCGCCTTATTTTTCTCATCCTTCATACCGGAATATTTCTTTTATTATCCGGAATGTTAATGAATGCCTATGTTTCACCAAAAATATTTCCTTGGCTGAATTTGCTTTCTTTAGGTTTTCCTTTATTGATTATTGCTTATATTCTGCTTACTATTTTCTGGATCATCAGTTGGAAGAAAAGAGCTTTTGTCTTTTTTTTCGCGGGACTGCTGTTTTTCAATCCTGTTTTGCGCTGGATTAATTTTTCTCAGCCAAAAAATGAAAAAGCAGATTTAAAAATTGTCACTTTCAACGTTAAAAACGGTGTTTTAGGAAAAGAAAATATCGAAAATTTCATCAACAGTCAGGATGCGGATGTTGTTCTGTTTCAGGAGATGGTTAATAAAAAATACGATTTTAAAGATCTGAAGCAAAGCAGCAAAACCCTCCTTACAAGCGTTTTTACAAAACATAAAGTCATTGCTGAGAAAAATTTGCTTGATGGCGAATATGAAAACGGCAATGCAACCCAGACAGATATTGAGATCAATGGAAAAACCTACCGGATCATCAATGTGTATCTGCAGCCTTTCAGATTTGATAAAAGCATGGTAAAACTGAACGGCGACAGTGAAGAAGATGAGCAGAAACTGAAAGATATCGTAAGAAAACTGATTCCTACCTTTAAAATACATCAGGAGCAGATTGTTCCGATAAGAGAAAGCATTGAAAGTTCTCCTTATCCGGTTATTGTGGCTGGAGATTTTAATGCAGTTCCTAACTCGTATGAATATTATGAATTGTCAAAAGATCTTGAAGATGCTTTTATGAAAGCCGGAAGCGGAAGCGCAACCAGTTTCCATGATTACAAATTCCCGATCAGGATCGATTACATTTTTACTTCAAAATCTATTAAAGCTTTGAGCTATAAGGTCGACCGTTCTGCAAAATTATCAGACCATTATCCTGTTGTATCGACATTTAAGCTCAGTAATTAAATCATAAAAACCGTTAATTTTTCTCGTGTGGTAGGATTTTTGCTGAAAAGCTCTATATCCCTTAGACTGTTTTCATGAAGCCGCGTCAAGTATTGTTGTTTTTCCATATTATTGTTGGTGTTTTACTCCTGTGTACATTGGGGAACGCATGGATTCCGCCTAATCTGTTCGGAAATCTGAATCTTCTTTCTCTGGGGTTTCCCTATCTTATTTCATTACATATTATTTTTACACTGATCTGGATTTTCAGAAAAGAAAAAATTGCCATTGCGTTTGTTTTGGGAACATTTTTATTTTATAATCCTATCCGAAGATGGATCAATTTTACGCCTAAAGCAGAAAGTCAGAAATCGATAAGAGATATAAAAGTCATTACGTTTAATGTAAAATACGGCGATTTTGGCTGGGATAAAGTGAAAAAATATATTCAGGATCAGAATGCAGATATCATTCTGGTTCAGGAAAAAGATACCAACCGTGCCTTGAGACAGGATCTGGTGAAATATCCTTCGGTTATTTTAAAAACCAAACATAAAATTGTAAGACAGGAAGAATTAATAACCGATAAATCGCGTGGAAATTCTTTCTATGCAGATGTAGATATCAATGGCAAAATCGTTCGGATTGTGAATGTTTATCTTGAACCTTTCAGACTGCATAAATCGATGCTTCAGTTCGATGGGCTGAAAAAGGAAGGCGGAAAAATCAATACCCTGCTCTTGCATATGATTCCTACTTTTAAAGCACACGAAGACCAGATCAAAAAAATAAGAAAAGCGGTGGATCTTTCACCCTATCCTGTAATTCTGGCGGGAGATTTCAACTCTGTTCCCAATTCTTATGAATATTATAATCTGGGAAAAGATCTTCAGGATGCTTTCTTAGCGGCGGGAAACGGAAGTTCTTCAAGTTTTCATGATTATAAGGTTCCGTTGAGAATCGATTATATCTTCAGTTCAAAATCAATTATTCCTTTAAGCTATAAAGTGGATAATTCTGTAAGATTATCGGATCATTATCCTGTAATTGCAGAATTTCTGTTAAATTAGTTCCATGAAAAATTTATCTTTTGCCGCTATTATTTTTTCAGCCTTTGTGATGTCCTGTTCAAAAAAAGAACCGGCAGATTTTTATCCTGCAGACAGCCCGAAAGCAAGTTATGATACCACCGCAATCGATTCTTTTTCGAATGGCGCGATTTCTGTAGATGTTGCAAGACAAATCAGAATGTCTTCAAAACAGTATCAGGATTCATTAAAAGAAGCTCTTAAGCTTCAGGAGCAGGAAAAGAAGCTGAAAGAAGAACTTGAAAAGGAAAATAAAAAGAAGGCGGAAGAAGAAAAGAAAAAAGCAGACGAGGAGAAAAAGAAAACATCTGAGCCTTCTGCAGAGGTAAAATCTGCATAATATAAATCACAAAAAAACGTTTTTAAAAAAATTATAAAGTATGAAAAAAAGCATTTTATCTGTACTGATGATCGCAGCCGTGGTTGTGTCATGTACAAAGTCAACATCAAAAACAGAAACTGTTGAAAATCCTGACGGATCAACTACTACCACAACTACTGTTTCTGAAAACGGAGTCGGAGTGGATACGGCAAAGATTAATGATGTGAAGGAAAATACTCAGGCAAAAATTGATGCTGCCGGACAAAAGATTGATAACGCTGCAGAAGATGCAAAAAATAAAATAGACGCCACTGCAGACAAAACAAAACAGGATCTTCAGAAAGCAGGGCAGGACATCAAAGAAGGCGCTGATAAAGTAGGAAAAGACGTGAAAAATGCAGCCGCAAAAGGAGCTTCCAAAGTTGAGGAAGGCGCTAAAAAATTAAAAGAAGATTTAAGCAAGTAAATTAAATTCTTCTGATAAAAATGAAACCGCAGCTTTTCTGCGGTTTTTCTATTTATTCAGTTCCAGTAAAGGATCAATATATTCTCGGTCGTTGCTTAGCCTCGGAACCTTATTCTGTCCGCCAAGTTTGCCTTTGGATTCAAGCCAGCCATAAAAAAGATTAGGCTTTGCGATATGTACAATCGGTCTTTTCAGGGTCATATTGTTGTAACGTTTCGCTTCGTAGTCGGAATTAATCGATTTGAGATGATTGTCAAAAACGTCTATAAAGCGCTCTAAATTGTCCGGTTTTTTGCAGAATTCAAAAATCCACTCATGAGCTCCGCCTTCGTTCTCTTTCATGAAAACAGGGGCTCCTGTGAAGTCGGAAACGGATGCATTGGTTTCTTCGCAGGCTTTTGTGAGCGCAGACTCAACGTTAGTAATCATCAGTTCTTCCCCAAACGCATTAATGTAATGTTTCGTTCTTCCTGTTATTTTTATTCTGAACGGATTGGTTGAGGTAAAAACAACGGTATCGCCGATAAGGTATCTCCACAATCCGCCGTTTGTCGTAATTACCATCGCGTAGTTTTTCCCGATTTCCACATCTTCCAGGCTTACGACTTTCGGATTGGAAAAATGGAACTGATCCATCGGAATAAACTCGTAAAAAATACCGTAATCGAGCATCAGAAGCATTTCATCGCTGTTGGATCTGTCCTGAATTCCGAAAAAGCCTTCGGAAGCATTATAGATCTCGTAGTAATTGATATTTTTCCCGATAATCTGTTTGTACTGTTCTCTGTAAGGTTTAAAGCTGATTCCTCCATGGAAAAACACTTCAAGATTAGGCCAGAGTTCTGAAATGTTTTTAACATCTGTTTCCTTCAGCACTCTTTGCAAAAGCACCATCATCCAGCTTGGAACCCCCAGAATACTTCCCACATCTTCATTCTTCACTTCAGAAGTAATGGCTCTGAGTTTGCTTTCCCATTCTCCCATCAGAGAAACTTTTTTGCTGGGAGTCGTTGTTATTTCTACCCAGAAAGGGAGATTATCAATTAAAATCGCCGATAAATCGCCGAATTTGGTGTTGAAATCCGCATACAGCTCTGAACTTCCGCCAAGACGCAGATTCTTATAATTAAAAAGCTGATTTTCGGGGTGGTTGTTGGCGTAAATGGAAACCATATCTTTTCCGGCTTTCATGTGGCAGTATTCAAGGCTTTCTGCAGAAATCGGGATGAATTTGCTTTTGGCGTTCGTGGTTCCGGAAGATTTTGCAAAATGTTTGATGTAACCGGGCCAGCTTACATCTTTCTGTCCCTGTCTTGCTTTTTCAATATAAGGCTCCATTTCTTCGTAGGTAACAACCGGAACTTTGTTCTTAAAGTCCTGATAACTCGAAATGGAATTAAAACCATATTTTCTCCCATACTCCGTATCTTCTGCATGAAATAACTGGGAAAATAAGATACCTTTCTGTGTTTCAATAGGATGGTCCATGAAATTCTGAATCTGATCTATCCTTTGGCGGATAAACCAATTGACCACAGTATTGAAAAGTGCTTTTGTTGCCATTTCAACAAATATAATAATAATTGGATTTTTAAAGAATTTTTTGTGAGGATAAAAACAAAAAAACCGCTACAAAATTGTAACGGTTTTATATCTGAAATTATTATTTCCTAGCAATACTCGTCGTAAGCAGCCTGAAGGTTTGCAGCGATTGCTCCTGCAGGATTTCCTTCAATGTGGTGTCTTTCCAGCATATGAACCAGCTCTCCGTCTTTAAACAGCGCTACGCAAGGTGAGCTTGGAGGGAACGGTGCTAAATGTTTTCTCGCTTCAACAACAGCCTCTGTATCGAAACCTGCGAAAACGGTGGTTAAATGATCAGGCTTTTTGTCTCCCGTTAAAGAATATACAACTCCCGGTCTTGCAGCTCCTGCAGCACATCCGCATACAGAGTTGATGACCAAAAGGGTAGTTCCTGATTGTTTTAATGCTTCTTCTACCTGAGCCGGAGTGGTCAGGTCTTCGAAACCTTTATCTGTAAGTTCAGCCTTCATCGGCATTACTAAATCTTGTGGATACATATTTTTGTTTTTTGTAAAGTACAAATTTAAGCAATTCTTTACTTTTCATCAATATATAAAAACTATCAGTTGTTTTAGAAAACAAAATGTAATGAATATTAATAGTTTAACAATAATTATAAAATTTTACATTAAATATGTTAATTATCAAAAATAATTACTAAATTTGAAATGATTCTGAAAACAGTTGACCATGAAAAAATATTTACACTGATCCCTCTCACTTAAATTTCTTTCAGTTTTTGCTTTTATCTGAGCAGAAATTGATGTCACTCAGAAAAGAATAAATGAAGCCCGGAACTGAAAAGTTCCGGGCTTCTTTAATCAAATCGATATGCAAAGGTTGAATATCCTTATAAAATAGCTGATGGTTTTTGGTTGCTAATTGTAGTTGATGGATAGAAGAGCAATCAACTAAAAATTACCAACGATCAGCAATTATGAAAGCAGCTTTTTCGCCATCTCGGAAATGCTTTTTCCGTCCGATTTTCCGGCTAAAGATTTTGAAGCAATTCCCATTACCTTTCCTAAATCTTTCATAGATTCAGCGCCTGTTTCTGCGATAATGTTTTTCATTTCTGCTTCCAGTTCTTCTGCTGAAAGCTGTTTTGGCAAAAACTGCTCAATCACTTTCATCTGAGCTTCCTCCACTTCGGCAAGATCATTTCTTCCCTGCGCAGTAAACTGTTCGGCAGAATCTTTACGCTGTTTTACCATTCTCTGAAGAATAGCAATTTCCTGTTCTGCGCTAACTTCTGCTCCTCTGGCTTCCGTTTTAAGCAGTAATATCTGAGATTTTACAGCACGAAGAGAATCCAAAGCCACTTTGTCTTTGGCTCTCATTGCTGTTTTTATAGCTTCGTTTATTGTATTTTCTAAACTCATGGTTTTTAATTTGATAATTTGAAAAAATGAGACAATTTGAAAATGTAATTATTTTAGAATTGAGAATGTATAATTAAACTTGTTTAAACTAATTTCAGAATTAACCACAAAAGGCACAAAAGACAATTTTAAAGCGAATTTCATTTATAATGGTCAACTTTAAATAAAAGTTTAGTCATCTTTTGTGACTTTTGCGGTTAAATAAAAAGTTTAAACAGACTCATTTTCAAATTCTCAAATTGCCACATTTTCAAATTAAATTTTAGTCTACATCTTTATTTAAAAATCTGTTTTCTCTGATCTGCATATTTCCGTTGTTATCAGACAGGTAAGTGTTGATGTTCTGGTCGGATGCATTGGTTCCTTCAATCGAAATATTTTTTCTCTTGAATGCAGGAACAGATTCAAACTCGCTGGAGCTGTCGAAACTCTGGTAACGGGAATTAAACTCTTTCAGTTTGTTTCTTCTTTCCATTACTCTTTCCTGATCCACGGTTTTATTCACGAAGGTGAATTCTTCTTCCGCCGGTTTCGGAGCTTCAGTTTCTGTCTTATTTTCGAAAATAGGCTCTTCTTTCAGATGCTGAAAGAAGTGTTCTACTTTCTGAAACGGCTCTTCCGTAAGCTGATTCACTTCATTGGAAGTTGCTAATTCTGCTTTTGGCTGTCCGAAATCAGATTTAGGCTCATTTTTTACAGGTTCATTCACAAAGAAGCTGAATTCAACAGGTTTTTCCTCAGAAAAAGTGTTATTGAAAGCAGTATTAGACTGTGGTTCTTCTTTTTTATGATCAAAATCAAATTTAAAAGATTCTATTTCCAGATCATTCGGATCTTCTGCTTCTTCGTCTAATGTGAACAAGCTGAAAGATTCTTCCTCATTGTCTTCGTTTCTCCAGTCCTGAGTGTTATTAACCGTATCTTCCTCTTTATCAAAGAATTTTATTTCAATTTTAGTCTCTTCGTTGCCAATAGTCATTTTTTTTTCAGTAGATGTAACCCCAAACTGTGGATGGTCATGGTCTTCATCGTCCAATCTGAAAAGGTTTTTACCCCCGAAATCATAATCCTGTTCCGCATGAGAATGTCTTTCCTCTCTTGTTTTAAAAGGAGACTCTTTTGGAGTATCGAAACTGTCGTTCAGGCTAATTTTAATTTTCTCTGTTGGTCCTGCAAATTTTTTGTTATCGTTAGAAAAACCTGTTGCGATTACAAGAACGCTTACAGAATCTCCCAATTCTTCGTCTGCTCCCACCCCGAAAATAATATCTGCAGTGTTTCCTGCTTCTTTCTGGATATGATCCATGATTACTCCGATTTCGTCCATGGTCACTTCTTCCACACCACTTCTGATCAGTAACAGAACGTTTTTCGCGCCTGTAATCTTATTATCATTCAATAGTGGGGAATCAAGCGCTTTTTTAACTGCTTCTTCGGCTTTATTTTCACCGGAAGCAATTCCTGTAGACATCAAAGCCGTCCCTGAATTCTGAAGCACAGATTTAGCATCTCTAAAGTCAATGTTGACATCAAAGTAACCTGTAATAACTTCCGCCATTCCTTTGGCTGCGTTCGTTAAAACTTCATCGGCTTTTGAGAATCCCTGCTTGAATCCAAGGTTTCCGAATTGCTGTCTTAATTTATCGTTGTTGATGACAATTAATGAGTCAACGTTATTTCTTAATTTATCCAGACCGTTTTCAGCCTGTTCCAGTCTTCTTTTCCCTTCAAAACTGAAAGGTACGGTAACGATTCCTACCGTTAAGATTCCCATATCTTTGGCTACTTTAGCAATAACGGGAGCAGCTCCGGTTCCTGTACCACCACCCATTCCGGCAGTGATGAAAACCATTTTGGTATTTTGTCCCATTGCAGCTTTAATATCTTCGATGCTTTCGATCGCAGATTTTTCTCCTACTTCAGGATCGGCTCCTGCGCCAAGACCTTCGGTAATGGTAGTTCCCAACTGTACTTTGTTGGCAACCGGGTTATTATCTAAAGTCTGGGCATCTGTATTGCAAATCACGAAATCCACTCCGTGAATACCTTTTTCGTACATGTGTTTCAGCGCATTATTTCCACCGCCTCCAACACCGATTACTTTTATGATTGATGAATTTCCTTTTGGCAAATCAAATGAAAATCCTTGTGTACCTATGTTTTCCATAATTAGTTTCTTTTAATAATTATAATTGATAAGCGATAAATGAATAATGATTTTGTTTTAATTAAAAATAAATCATCAATTATCACTGATCTTTTATCATTTATATTTTATTCTACTTCTTCAAAGAATTTTTTTACTTTTTCCATCAGCGACTGCCCGAAAGTGAGTTTCGCCGCCTTTTTATTCTCATGCTGTTCTTCTCTAGGCTGTTGTTCCTGTATCGGTGCAACTTCCTGCGGAGCGGATTGTGAAGTTTCAATCGCAGCTTGTGCAGCAGCATTTTCCGGCTGCTCTTTTTCCAAAACAGGAGTGTCTTCCACCGTGTTCAGCTTTTTATCCCTGATTTTTAAACTTTCCATTAACAAACCAATGGAAGTCGCAAATTCGGGACCTTTAAGATACTGATTTTTATCATTCGCCACATACTCATTTGCAAATCCTATTCTGCTGTCGAATCCTGTTGTATAATTGGCAAGCTGACGAAGGTGTTTCAGGTTGGATCCACCACCTGTTAATACGATTCCTGCAATCAGTTTTTTCTTTTGTTCAAAAGCTCCGTAAGCCTTTAATTCTGTATTTACCATCTCCAGAATTTCTTCCACTCGAGCATTGATGATCTGTGCTAAAGTTTTCAGGGAAATTTCTTTATCCGGTCTTCCGTGAAGCCCGGGAATGGTAACGTACGTGCTGTCTTTTTCAAGCTCAGGAACCGCAGAACCGAATTTTACTTTCAGTTGCTCCGCGTGTTTCTCGATGATGGAACAGCCTTCCTTGATGTCTTCCGTAATAATTCCTCCTCCGTAAGGGATAACACAGGTATGACGGATGATATTATCTTTAAAGATGGCAATGTCTGTAGTACCGCCTCCGATATCTACAATGGCAACTCCTGCCTCTTTTTCTTCTTTTGTAAGAACCGCTTCAGAGGATGCCAAAGGTTCAAGGGTAAGAGCTTCCATTTCAAGCCCTGCTTCTCTCACACATCTTGCGATATTGCGAATGCTTCCCATCTGTCCTACAACCACATGGAAGTTGGCCTCTAAACGCTTACCGTGCATCCCGACCGGTTCCTGAATTTCACCTTCGGAATCTACTTTGTATTCCTGCGGCAAAACGTGAATGATTTCTTCTCCAGGAAGCATCACCAGTTTTTTTACCTGATCTTTTAATGCTTCAATGTCGTCGTCTGTGATGAATTTATCCGGATGTTCACGCATAATATAATCGGAGTGCTGCAGAGAACGGATGTGTTTCCCTGCGATTCCTACCGTTACTTTACGGATAGGAACTCCTGCGCTGGACTGTGCTTCAGACACAGCAGCTTTGATTGAATTAATGGTCTGCGAAATATTATTCACAATACCTTTGTGAACACCAAGACTTTTCGCCTTTCCTACACCGAGAACTTCTATTTTCCCGTGTGCATTCCTCCTTCCGACAATCGCAACAATCTTTGTTGTCCCGATGTCCAGACCTACTGAATACTCTTGATTTTCCATTTTTATACCGATTTGATTTTTTCGTTTTTCAGTTCCTGTTTTAATAAGGATCATAGGTTTTCGCCTATGAATATTGATGTTTTTTTATTTTTATTCTATCTTAACTTTAACTTTTGCTTTAGTTTTCGGTTTTGACGCCGTAGGTTTCTCAGTTTTTTTTGCTTGGGTTACCTTCGGTTTTGAAGGATTCCCCGTTTTCTTAATTTCTTTTTTAACTTCGGCTTTAGGCTTTGGTTCCACACTTTTGGCGACGGCAACCGGAGCTTTTGCCAGTTCTATATTGGCTGCTTTTAAAATACTGTCGTTTTCTTTGTAATTAGGATTTAAGGTGGTTACAATCTGGTTCTGATATTTAATAGAAACCATGCTGTATTTTTCCGGATCCTGATACACAAGATATTTTTCTACAAAGGCTTTAAATCCTTTTACTTTAAAATCGATATTATCTAAATCCCCGATCTCGACTTTGTAGTTTCCTTCACTGGTAAGAAGATTATAGTCGCCGTTTCGGTCTTTGGATATTCCGATAAAATATTTTTTGCTGAAATCGTCCTTGTCGATCTTTTCAACCAGTTCGGAAAGTTTTTCATACTCTTCTTTTTTCACATTTCCCGTTACAAGCATACAGGGATGAGAATAGGTTTTGGAGATCGGAAATTCTATTCCTTTTTCATCTACATAAAAATCTCTGCCTTCTTTGTTTAATCTGAAAACGGGAACCCTCTGTTTGATGTCTAAATTCAGTTTTCCGTTCAGGTTTAAATAAACATTTGCGCTGTCTACCGCCGGAAGATTGTTGATCTTTTTTTCCAGCGCCGGAATATTAAGATCCCCGACTTTTCCAGAAGGGTTTTCTTTTTTTACAATTTCCCGGATATCTTTTTCATCAATGAAGTAAACCGGTGTTTTTTCATTCATTTTCACAGAAATTTTATTGTCCGTAATCTTCTGTCCGCTGAATTTCTTCAAAGAGAAACTCAACAGAAATCCTAGGATGATTACTGTGATGGCAATTTTTAATATTCTGTATTTATTTTTCATTTTTGTTTTTTAGCTTTTTTAACGCTACGGGCGCAAGGTTTTTCTTTAAATTCTTGCTTTTTATTTTTATGTTCGCAAAGGCGTTTCACTCAGCAAATGATAGCTGAAAATATTTTTTATAATTTGTTTACTGCTCTTTTTACTCCGTCTTTAAATAAGGTAGAATGAAAATTTAAAATCATCCCTAATTTCATTTCTGTGATTCTTAAATAATTAAGAATTTGGAAAAAATGATATTTATTAATTTCCGGAACTGCTTTTATTTCTATAATTACTTTATTTTCAATTAATAAATCAACTCTGAATGCTTTCTCAATAATTAAACCTTCATAATTGACACTAATATCTTTTTGACTTTCAATATTCAATCCGCTATTTTTTAACTCGTGAATTAAACATTGCTCATAAACATTTTCATAAAGTCCGATTCCCAGTTTTCGGTGCACTTTCATCCCTGCATCAAAAACTATGTTTGAAATTTCATTTTCTGTCATTGTGTGTTTTATTTACTCTGAAATGATATTTTCAGCTATCATTTGCTGAGTGAAACGCCTTTGCGAACAAATTTCCGTGTTTTCAAAAAATTCTTTGTGTCCGTTGCGTTATATTTAATAATTAAATTTTCTCTATCCACTCAAAAACAGGATCATACAGTGTGTCTATATTTCCTGCCCCTACCGTAAGAAGAATATCAAAATCTTTTTCTTTTATTTTACTGAAAGCTTCGCCTAATGTTGAAACTTCTTTTTTATCTAAATTAACTTTTTCCAGTAACCAATCGGAAGTAATTCCTTCAAAATTTTCCTGAAGTTCTCTTGCCGGATAAATATCAAGTAAAATCAATTCATCGGATTTACTTAAGCTTTCTGCGAATCCGTCTGCAAAATCTCTTGTTCTGCTGAAAAGATGGGGCTGAAAAACCACCAGTAATTTCTTTTCAGGGTAAAACGTGCGAATTGAACCCATCACGGCATTAATTTCTGTCGGATGATGTGCATAATCGTCTATGTAAATTTTACCGTTTTCGTAGATGTGTTTTGTATATCTTCTTTTAATTCCTTTGAAATTGGCAATTGCTTTTTTCAGTGTTTCGAAATCTACTCCTAAACTGTTTAAAATAGCCAATGCAACGGTTGCATTTTCTACGTTGTGAATTCCCGGAATTTCCCAGACAAAATCTTTTACCGTTTCGTTTGGCGTATGGAAATCAAAATAAATTTTATCATGATCCATTCTCAGATTATCGGAATAATAATCAGCCACTTCGTTTACAGCGTAGGTTTGATGAGGTCTTCCGATTTCAATTCCTTTTCTTACAAAAAGCCGTCTGTCTTCGGGAACCAGAGCCGCAAATTGTCTGAACCCCTCTTCAATGGTATTTTTATCTCCGTAGATATCCAAATGATCCGCATCGGTGGAAGTAATAACTGCCCAATCCGGAGAAAGGTTTAAGAAGCTTCTGTCGTATTCATCTGCTTCCACAACGGAATATTGCGAGCCGTTGTAGAGGAAATTTGATTTAAAATTCTCAGAAATTCCTCCCAGAAAACATGAAAAAGGCAAATCTGCTTCTTTGCACAGGTGTGAAACCAGAGTAGAAGTGGTTGTCTTTCCGTGAGTTCCGGCAACAGCAATGCAGTCTGTGTTTTCCGTGATTAACCCTAAAACTTTTGCACGTTTTAATACTTCAAACTGATTGGTATTGAAATAATCCAAAATGTCCAGTTTTTTAATCGCCGGAGTATAAATAACCAGCGTATTTTCTTTCTGAAGCGAAGAGATTTTTTCATCAATAACATCTTCAAAAACAATATCAATTCCCTCGCTCATTAAAGTCTGAGTAAGTTTGGTGTTGGTTTTATCGTAGCCTGAAACTTTCTTGCCCGAAGCATGGAAATAACGCGCCAAAGCACTCATCCCGATTCCTCCGATCCCAACGAAGTAAAAATTTTGATATGTTTCTAAATTGTTCATTTATTATAATTTAACTAAAAAGTTTTATTCCAATCCATACAAAAAAAGCTATTGCAGAGATAATTAGAATGTTTTGTCCGTGGCTTCTGTCTTTTTTAGTAAAGCCATAAATTCTATCACCATTTGGTAAAGCTTTTTTATAATACATTAAATAAGCTCCAACAAATACACCTAAAAATCCGGCAAAAAAGGCAGAAGTGTATCCGATTATTATTAACCAAGTCGGACTTTCTTCCTGAGTTGAAAGATCTTTAATTCTTTGTTTATTTATCACATTTAAAAGTTCCGGGCTAATTTCCTTTCCTCTTTGTTTTAATATTTTTTGAGCGAGTAAATAATCAAATTTGTTCCATTCTTCTTTTTTTGTTACAATTTCAATCAGTTCTTCATCAGAAGAATCAAAAAGGTAATAGTCTTGATCTACATTTTCAATTTCTTTTTTAACTAAATCTTCTTCTAATTTCTCGACGTGACTAAAATCTTCTTTTTGAATTTTTAATTCAAACTGTTTTGTGTTTATATCGCCTCCAAAACTGGAGTCTAATTGTGAAGAATTATTTGCCAATTCATAAGCAATATGATTCTCTTCCAGAATTTTTATTAATTCTAAAGCATCATCTTCGTAAATGAATTTTCTATATGTAGAAAGCTCGCTTGACATTATTTTATCACCTTAAAAATCTCGTCTACAATCTCTTTTGCCGCATTTGGTTTGGCAAAATATTTCAGATTTTCAGACATTTCTTTTCTTACTTTTTCATTTTCGCATATTTCTGAAAGGGTATTCCAGAATTTTTCCTGCATTTCAGAGTCTTTTACCATTCGGGCTGCATTTTTTTCAACCAGATTCATCGCATTTTTGGTTTGATGGTCTTCCGCTGCAAAAGGGAAGGGAACCAATAAAACCGGCTTCTGAGCGACTGCCAACTCTGAAATGGCAATTGCTCCTGCTCTGGAAACAATGACATCTGCTGCAGAATAGGCTGTTTCCATATCTTTGATGAATTCATTGAGCTGGATGGAAGCTGGAAGCCGGAGGTCGGAAGACAACTCGCTGTAGTCTAATTTTCCGGTTTGCCAGATCAATTGGTATCCTTTTTCTTTAAGGTTTTCCAAATTGTCTTTCCATCCGTTATTTAATGTTCTTGAACCTAAAGATCCTCCGACAGATAAAATCGTCAGTTTATCTTTATCCAAGCCCATTTTTTCTTTTGCCTGAGAGGTTTCCTGTATTCCCGAGATAATATTCTCACGAATCGGGTTCCCCAGAAACTTTATTTTTTCAGCCGGAAATCCTTCCACTTTCGGATAGGCGGTGAATACGGCTTTTGCTTTTTTACTTAAAATTTTATTCGTAACTCCTGCATGAGCATTCTGTTCCTGAATAAAAATAGGAATTCCCAGTTTACTTGCCTCGTACAAAGCCGGTCCGCTTGCGAAACCTCCTGTTCCCACGGCAAAACCCGGAGCGAAACTTTTAATAATCTTCTTCGATTTGGATAAACTTTTTAAAATTTTAAAAGGCAATCCTAGATTCGACAGAAGATTTCCTCTGTTGATTCCGGCAATATCAATTCCTTCGATTTTATAACCTGCCTGCGGAACTTTTTCCATTTCCATTTTTCCGTTGGCTCCTATGAACAAAAATTCAGCATCGGGAAATCTTTTTCTGATTTCGTCCGCAATAGCAATAGCAGGAAAGATGTGTCCTCCTGTTCCTCCTCCCGATAATAGTACACGGATGGATTTTGGTTTTTGGCTATCTGCTGATGGTTTATTCATTTCTGTTTAAATCTTTTTATATTCTTTTTTTATTTTAAGCAATGTCGTTAATCTCTGCTATGCTTTGTTTTTTGCCCATTCCTTCTTCATCGTAAATCTGAATTCTGGAGCTTATGTTTAAAATAATTCCCAACTGCAAATATGTTACCAACATTGAGGTTCCTCCGTAACTTATTAAAGGCAGCGGTTGCCCTGTAACAGGGATTAAATTGACGGCAACTGCAATATTTACAGAAAGTTGTATAAAAATCATTACTCCGAGGCTGAGAACGAGCAAAGAGCCGAAAAATGCGGGCATCTTGCTGGCTATCATTACGATACGGATAATCATAATTAAATATAAACTTACCAGAAAAACCGCTCCGATCACTCCGTATTCTTCTACAATCACGGCGAAAATGAAGTCGGAGGCAGACTGCGGAAGCATTTGTTTTAAAGCACTTTTGCCGGGTCCCATTCCAGTAACTCCGCCGTGTACGATGGCTGCTTTTGCCATCATCACCTGATAATTCTTTGCTTTTACACTTTCGTCATCTACGTCTGCAGTTTTTGCTTTGCTGGATGTAAATGTTTCGATACGGCTCATCCATGTGTGAACACGGTTTCCTCCGATTAAGTTGGTGTTTAAAGCCACCAGTAAAAACAAAACAATTGCAATAAATGATGCAGAAATAAATCCTGCAATGTATTTCCAGTGTAACTGTCCGATAACGAGCACAATAACCGAAACCATTAAAATCATCAGTGCGGTTGAACCATTGTCTTTTGCCACCAGGACAAAAACCAGCAGAATCGGACCGAAGATGTACATGATGTTCTCAATCGGAAGCCGTTCCCGCGTTATTTTTTTGGTTAAATATCTGCACAGATAAATAATCAGCATTAAAAAAGCAAAGGAAGACGGCTGGAATGAAATTGGTGTTCCGGGAATTTTCAGCCATCGTGAAGCACTGGCTCCGTCAATAGTTTGTCCTGTGAACATGGTGATAATCAGTAGAATAACCATTAAACCAAGCATGATGCTGCTGAGTTTTCCGATGTATTCGTATTTTACCATTCCAACCACTCTCATGATTCCCAAACCTAAGACCACGAAGAACATATGTTTGATAACGTGACCGGTTGTGGTCCCGTTATTAACGATATATTCGAGATTCGAACTTGCAGAATAAACCGGGAAAATAGAGAAAATGGAGATCACAAGAATGACCATCCAAAGTACTTTATCGCCCTTCAGGAATTCGAATCTGTTTTCTGTGTCTTGTTCGTTCATATATAATGCTATTGGCTTTTGGCTAATTGCCATTGGCTTTTAATACCTGCTCTTTAAACTGATGACCTCTGTCTTCATAGTTTTTGAATAAATCAAAACTTGCACAGCACGGAGACAGTAAAACCGTATCTCCTTTTTCAGCGAGAGATTTTGAGATCTCCACTGCTTTTTCCATGCTCGACGTGTCGTAAATAAATTCTTTTTTGTCTTTGAAGAAGTTGATAATCTTTTCATTATCAATTCCTAAGCAGACGATTGCTTTTACTTTTCTTTTGACTAATTCTTCAATTTCAGTATAGTCATTACCTTTATCTAAACCTCCAACGATCCAAACGGTAGGAGTTTTCATGCTTTCTAAAGCATAATAGGTTGCATTAACGTTGGTTGCCTTGCTGTCGTTGATGTACTTTACGCCTTCTATTTCTGTTACAAGCTCCAGTCTGTGTTCAACCGCCTGAAAAGTCATCAATGAGTTTCTTATGCTTTCATTGTTGATTTCCAATATTTTACCGGCAATTGACGCGGCTAAGCTGTTGGCAACGTTATGCGTTCCAATGAGCGATAATTCATCAATTTTCATTGAGAATTTATCTTTCATTTTTACTTCGATGGTATTGCCGTTAATGAAACCTCCTTCTTCCAGTTTTTCTTTGGTGGAGAAAGGAATCATTTTCGCTTTAATTTCTAATTTTTCAAGAATATTTTTGCTCATCTCATCATCTTTATTGTAGATGAAGAAGTTGTCGTTTTCCTGATTCTCCGTTATTCTGAATTTAGCCAGAGCATATTCTTCATAGTTATAATTGTACTGATCCAGATGATCCTGTGACAAATTCAATAATAAAGAAATATATGGTCTGAAATTCTGAATATCGTCCAACTGGAAAGAGCTTACTTCCAGAACATAATATTCATGGTTTTCATCGGCAACCTGCTTTGCAAAGCTGTACCCGATATTTCCGCCTAAACCTACGTTTAATCCGTCGTTTTTCAGGATATAATAGATGAGAGACGTTGTTGTTGTTTTTCCGTTGCTTCCTGTGATGGCGATGATTTTCGCATCTGTAAATTCCGAAGCAAATTCAATTTCAGAAGAAAGTCTTATTCCTTTCTCGTTAATTTTCTGAATCATTTCTGCCTTTTTCGGAATTCCCGGACTTTTTACAATCCAGTCGGCGTTTAAAATTTTTTCTTCATCGTGGCTTCCTTCTTCGAATTCAATTCCATTCTCGTTCAGAAACTGTCTGTAGTTATCCTTGATGGCACCTTTATCGGAAAGAAAAACTTCCATTCCTTTCTTTTTTGCCAGATAGGCAGCTCCGCAACCACTTTCTCCTCCTCCTAAAACAACTATTTTCATATAATTTTTGATTTAATGACTGAATTTTTCACTTAGGCAAATCATCCAGTTTTTAAATTAATTTTCTATCTCATCTTCAGGGTAATCAGGCATACAATTGCCAACATTACTCCGATGATGATCATTCTGTTCACTATTTTACTCTCATGAAAGCCTCCCTTCTGATAATGGTGATGCAAAGGGGACATTCTGAATAGTCTATTGTTTTGGGCATATTCGAGCCCGAATTTTCTTTTTCTATATTTAAATACTACGACCTGAAGCATTACGGAAATATTTTCGATCAGGAAAATTCCGCAAAGTACAGGAATCATGAGTTCTTTTCTTAAAATAATCGCTAAAACGGCAATAACTCCGCCTAACATCAAACTTCCAGTGTCGCCCATAAAAACCTGAGCGGGATAGGTGTTGTACCAGAAGAATCCGATTACGGCTCCTACCATTGCGACCACGAATATGGTGGTTTCTCCCATGTTGGGAAGGAACATAATGTTCAGATAATCCGCGAAAATGATGTTTCCTGAAACATAGGTAAAGAATGCCAAAGCAAGTAGTATAACTGTGCTTGTTCCGGCTGCGAGACCATCAATTCCGTCGGTAATATTGGCTCCGTTTGAAACGGCTGTTACGATGAAAATTACAATCGGGATAAAAACAATCCAAGCCCATTCGTGAGCGTCTTTATCGTTCATCCAAAACAGAATTCCGCTGTAATCGAACTCGTTATTTTTAGCAAACGGAACGGTAGAAACAGTTATTTTCTCGGTAGGCATAAAGTTTTGCTCTACATTATTTCTGTTTACCACTTTTGCATCTGCATATTTTCTTTTTACGGTAATATCGGAATGAAAATACATGGTAACTCCTACGATTAGCCCTAATCCGACCTGTCCAACAATTTTGAATTTACCACTTAAACCGTCTTTGTTTTTTTTGATCTTTTTTAAATAATCATCCAGAAAACCTATCGCACCCATCCATATCACGGAAACAATCAGAAGAACAATGTAAACGTTTGTAATTCTGGTGAATAGCAAAACGGGAATTAAGGTTGCCAAAATAATGATAAGACCTCCCATCGTAGGAGTACCTTCTTTTTGTTTCTGCCCGTCCAGACCAAGATCACGCACCAGTTCTCCCATCTGTTTTGCTCTCAGATAGTTGATGATTCTTTTTCCATACACCAAAGCGATGGTTAAAGAAAACAGAACCGCCATTCCTGCACGGAAGGAGATGTATTTCAACAGTCCCAATCCGGGAACGTGGATTCCCATGCTGGTTAAATATTCGTATAGATAGTATAACATTTCTTAATTATTGATGTTTGATAATTGATGATTGATATCTAACCGATATTAAATAATCTTACTCTTTAATTTGTTCTTATAAGTTGATGTTACTTTCAGAATCTCCAAAGATTCATTCATAAGTTCATCTGTCATTATTTTTGAAGCTATATTAACTTCCTGAATTACTTCCAGCCAAAATACCGTTTCGTCTGCCTCTTCTACGACAATACAAATTTTAGCATATTTCTCTTTATCTGATCTGGCTCTGCACATTGCTCTGTAATTGGCTGCTACAGAACTTGCTGAACGAAAAATCTGCTTTCTGATTACGGATACTTTATCAGAATACGGCAAGTCTGATAAACTATTGATTATATTTATTGCTAAAGTTTTTGTTCTTTGAGCAAAAATCTGATTGTAATTATTTTCCATCATTAATCAATTATCAATAATCATTTATATTTACTTGCTCATAAGCTGCCACAGTTCATTAATCGTTTCTTTGTCGTCAAAATGATGTTTCACTCCGTTTATTTCCTGATAGGTTTCGTGTCCTTTTCCGGCTACGAGAACGATATCTTTCGGTTCTGCAAATTTTATCGCCATTTTGATGGCTTCTTTTCTGTCCGGAATGGAAGTGTATTTGCTGAAATTCTGAGGTTCAACGCCGGCTTCGATTTCTTTGATGATTGCTGCCGGATCTTCCGTTCTTGGATTGTCTGACGTGATGATTGCCAATGTTGATTTTTTCGTGGCAATATTTCCCATTTCAGGTCTTTTTGAATGATCTCTGTCGCCTCCGCATCCGAAAACAGTGATCAGTCTTTCATTTTTTGTTCTGATATCATTAATGCTGTCCAGAATGTTTTCCAATGCATCCGGAGTGTGTGCATAATCTACGATAAAGAAAATTCCGCCGTCTGATTTAAAGGTCTCAAATCTTCCGGACACTCTTTTTAGTTTGCTGATTGCCTGTAAAATTTCGTCTGATTCAAAACCCAGCTCAGAAGCAATTCCGAAAACCAATAAGAGGTTGTAGACATTGAATTTTCCGGTGAGTGTTGTCCAGAATTCTTTTCCGTTGAAATTCAGCAGCATTCCGTTGAAATCCACTTCCAGTAATTTTCCGTGAAAATCTGCCATTGTCTTCAAAGCATAAGATCTTTTTGTGGCTTTTGTGTTTTGAAGCATCACATTCCCGTTCTTATCATCCACATTGGTGATGGCAACCGCAGAATCTTCCAACTGATCGAAAAATCTTTTTTTCGTTTTCAGATATTCGTCAAACGTTTTATGATAATCTAAATGATCGTGTGTAAGATTGGTAAATCCGGCAATTTTAAAGTGAAGTCCTTCAATTCTGTTTTGGGCAATTCCGTGGGAGCTTACTTCCATAAAAGTGAATTCACACCCTTCTTCAACCGCCTGAGCTAAAATTTTATTGATGGTAATAACATCAGGGGTGGTGTGTGTTGCCGGAATGATCTTTTCTCCGATTCTGATTTCAACGGTAGAAAGAAGGGCAGAATCATATCCTAAATTTTTAAAAATATCAAAAAGCAGAGTGGAAACAGAGGTTTTTCCGTTAGTTCCCGTTACTCCGATTAATTTTAGTTTTTCTGAAGGGTTTCCGTAGAAATTGGACGCTAAATGACCTAAAGTTTTAGATGAATCTTTTACTTTAATATAAGTAGCATTTTCATTAAGATTTTCTGGGAATTCTTCGCAAACAATTGCTGTTGCTCCTTTTTCCACCGAAGATGCAATAAATGAATGTCCATCCACAATCGTCCCTCTCATTGCGATATACAATGAGTTTTCCGTAACCTTTCTGCTGTCGAACACCAATTCTGAAACTTCACGGCTGTCGTCACCATGAATTTCTAATACCGGAATTCTTTTTAATAAATCATTTAACTGCATTTCTCTTTATTTGTTCCATAAGTTTCACTTACGGTTATTCATAATTGAACCCTTCGGGTTCTTTTCTTTTTTTTAATTCTGCAGAGACAGATAAATTCTCTGGTTTCTGCTTATGGTTGTGCCTTCTGTAGGGAACTGTTCTTTAATTCTTCCTACGCCTTTGTAATCTACACGGTAGCCTAAGTTTTCAAGCTGTGGAATTACATTTTTACCGATCAATCCAACTACATTGGGCATCTGTTTATTACTTACTGCGACTTTTACGTTAGGTTCCACCATTTTGTTCAGGTTTACCTTTTTGTCAACAAGCATTTCTTTTTCAATATTCTGAGGGGTTTTCAGGAATGTTTTTCCTGCAATTTCTTTAAACACTGGTGCTGCAACGGTAGCTCCATAAAATCCTTTCGATGTATTCGGTTCGCTGATCATTACGTAACAGGTATATTTCGGATTATCAGCAGGATAGAAGCCTGCGAATGATGAGCGGTATTTCATGGGACCTGGAAGCCAGTATTCAAACCTTGCGGTTCCCGTTTTTCCTGCCATTTTTAAATTGGGTGTGAAAATACTTTTTGCTGTTCCTTTTTCAACGGCTTTTGTTAAAGCATTGGTCATCATTTTGATGGCTTTTTCAGATGCCATTTTGTTGACCATTACTTCTGGTTTTGCTGTGTACATCACTTTACCGTCCTTCATAATTTTATCAATGAATAAAGGCTTCAGCATTTTGCCATTGTTGGCAACTCCGTTATAGAAAGTGGTCAACTGCATTAGATTGATATTTGTAGAATATCCATATGCAATGGATGCTAAAGTTGCGGCATTCCATCTTTTGCTTTCGGGAGTTAAAATTTTTGGTTTTGTAATTCCCGGAAGTTCAATATCCATTTTGTCGAATAACTTCCATCTTCTTAAATGGTCTAAGAAGATCTGAGGTTTTTCAGCGTAATATTTTGTAATTAATTTTGCTGAACCTACGTTGCTGGATTTAGCCAACACATCACTGATGTCATACGTTCCGCCACCGTGACCGTCCGAAATCCTTTGTTTTGCATATACCCAGATTCCGTTTCCTACATTTACGGTTGTGTTTTCATCGATGAAACCATCATCCATTGCAGCCAAAAGTGAAATGGTTTTAAAGGTAGAACCCGGTTCAATATTGTCTTTCAGGGCGTAATTGTAAGAATCTACATACTCGCCATCGTCATTTCTTCTTAAATTAACCATGGCGCGGACTTTTCCGGTTTCCACTTCCATTACAATCACGGTTCCGTGTTTTGCTTCGAAGTTCACGAGCTGTTTCTGTAAAGCGGAATGTGCAATATCCTGAATTCTAAGGTCTAATGTGGTGTAAACATCTTCTCCGTCAACCGGTTCCTGAACTTTCCAGTAATCAATCGGTTTCCATTGGGAAGAATTGATTCTCTGCTCCAGTCTTTTTCCGTCTGTTCCTCTTAAATATTTAGAGAAAGCCCCTTCGAGACCTGCTGTGTGAACGCCGTCGTCCATTCCGATGGTTCCCGCTCCGATTTCTGAGGTAGCCAGTTCTCTTTTATAGTTTCGGTCTACAATAAAGCCTCCTTTATTTTTGCCTTTTTTGAATATCGGAAACTTACGGATTCTGTCGTACTGGTCAAAATCAAGCCCTTTAGCCAGAGTGTAATATTGATTTTTCTTTTTTCTCTGCTCATCGAATTTCTTTCTGAATTCTGCTCTTGGCTTTCCGAACATTTTGCTTAGAGAATCCGTTAAAGCACCAATGTTGTTGGTGTAAATGGTGTCTTTCATCGTTTTGAAATCCAGATAGATGTCATAACGCATGACGGTTGTTGCCAGAATAGAGCCGTCTGAAGCAAAAAGATTTCCTCTTGCTGCTTTCAGGGTGGCTTCGCGGTAGTTTTTGTTGATGTAATCGTCTTTAATTTCCTGAACGTTCGTATTCTGAAGAATAACGATGCGCGCAAGGAACATTACAAACACGCACAAAGCCACCACTGCAAAGAGGTAGCCCCATCGTAACGTTTTTTTACGTTTGTTGTCGTATTCATTTTGCTTTTGCATCTGTACTGTCCAGTTTTATTAGCAATTTATGAGGATGGTTTTCAAGGGTCATTAAAGAATCCCGTGCAACCTCTTTCCCCAACTCCGATTCCATTTTTACTTTTATCAGCTTACTTTGTGCGTAAGCGTTTCGCGATTTATATTCTTCCGTTTCTTCTTTGAGTGTGTTGACAATTTTAATTTTTTTATTGACGAGGTGATTGCTGTAGATCATTGCCATCATCAATACAAACAACAGCAGAAAATACTTGTAATGTATTTTAATCTCATCACGGTTCAGGAAATTTCCTTTTATAATGTCTATAAAAGTTAATCTCTTCTGAGGACGATTTGTTGTTGTTCTTTTTGCCAATTTAAATGTCAATTTGTTTTGCAGTGAATTCACTTTGTGGTTAATCGTCAAGTTTTCTGAATTGAACTAAAATTGACGATTCACAATTCACACATTCACTTTTATACTTTTATTCCTGTTCTCATTTTAGCACTTCTGGCTCTTGAGTTTTCTTCTATTTCCTTATCATCGGGAATAATGGCTTTGCTCTTTACCAGCTCGAATGCTTTTTTATAATTTCCGTAAATGTCTCTTTCGGGTTCTCCCTCGAACATTCCGTTTTTCAAAAATCTTTTTACCAGTCTGTCTTCCAGAGAATGGTAAGAGATGACCACCAGTCTTCCTTCGGGTTTTAAAACGTTGTATGCCTGTACGAGCATTTCTTTTAAAACTTCCAGCTCCTGGTTTACTTCAATGCGTATTGCCTGAAACAACTGGGCATAAAATTTATTTACTTTATGCGGAGGAAGATAGCTGAAGAGTTTTTTGAGATCTTCCGTTGTATCGATGCTTTTTGTTTTTCTGTGATGAACGATGTCTCTTGCCAGTTTTCTGGCTTCTCTCAGTTCACCGTAATAATAAAAGATATCGGCAAGCTGCTCTTCATCGTAATCGTTAATGACTCTTTTGGCGTCAAGACCCTGCATTACGTTCATTCTCATATCCAGCGGAGCGTTGCTTCGTGTAGAGAATCCTCTTTCTGCTTCATCAAACTGGTGCGAAGAAACACCCAGATCTGCCAGAATTCCGTCCACCTGAGAAACTCCGTAAATTAATAAAGAGTTTTCCAGAAACCTGAAGTTCTGATTGATGAGCGTAAATCTCGGATCATCAATTGTATTTTTAAGAGCATCTAAGTCCTGATCGAAACTGAACAGTTTTCCTTTATCCGAAAGTCTGCCCAATATCTCTCTTGAATGGCCACCGCCACCAAAAGTACAGTCCACATATATTCCGTCTGGATTCGTCACCAAATCATCAACACTCTGCTTCAGCAAAACGGGGTTATGATACATGTTTTAGTTGTGTTTTTTTACGTTTTTATAACGCAGTTATTCTTCTTCGAATGCGCCCATTACATCTTCGGCAAGATTCGCAAAATCGTCTTCACTGATGGAGATTACTTTTTCGTAATCGTCCTTATCCCAGACTTCAAACAGTTCTCCTGCACTGGTAATTACAATATCTTTCTGAAGATTTGCAAAAACAGTAAGGTCTTTCGAAATCTGTAACCTTCCGGCGTTATCCAGCTCCACAATTTTTACACCTGCCGTAAACATTCTAATGAAATCAGCATTCTTTTTAATGAATCTGTTCAGTTTATTAATTTTGCCCATCACTTTATCCCATGCGTTCATCGGATAAACTTCCAGACAGGGTTGGAACACAGATCTTTTGACTACAAACGCCTTGTCGTCGAAGTTTTCCATCTGTTTGATTAAAGATGAAGGAACTTTTAACCGGCCTTTGTCGTCAATTTTACACTCATATGTTCCAATGAAACTGTTCATTTGGGACAAATTTATATAATAATTTCCAAAATCTCCCACTTTTTACCACTTTTTACCTTAATGTTAATAAGTTTTATTAAAGATTTAATTTCGATACTGTAATAGGTTGATATGTTGGGTGTTGGTAAACCTCTTATTCAAGCCATAATAAATAGATTTTCAAAAAAACCGTTAAAAAAGAGTTTGGTATATTATTTTTATTTTAAATTAGGGTAATCAAAATATTTTTGAGGTTTAATTTGTATTTTTGCAAGGCTTTATTAAGGCATTTTATGATATTTAGTACAAAAAAAGAAAAGAAATATACTTTCGTTGAAGCAGGGGAAGGACATCCATTGGTGCTGTTGCACGGGTTAATGGGTGGTTTGAGTAATTTCGATAAGATGGTAGATTTTTTTTCAGACAGGGGGTTCAAGGTATACGTTCCTCAGCTGCCGATCTACGATTTGCCGGTACTCAATACTAATCTTACGACATTAGCAAAATATATTGCCAAATTTATAGAAACCCATATTGAAGCTCCTGTAACCATTGTAGGAAATTCCATGGGCGGTCATATCGGTCTTATTCTTACACTGGCAAGACCGGATTTAATTAAGAATCTTGTTCTTACGGGAAGTTCAGGGCTTTATGAAAGAACTTTCGGAGACAGTTTCCCGAGAAAGAATGACCGTTCTTATATAAGAAAGAAAACGGAAGAGGTTTTTTATGATCCTTCTGTGGCTACCGAAGCTTTGGTAGACGAAGTTTTTGCAGTGGTAAATGACAGGATGAAGGGAATAAAAACCGTAATGTTGGCGAGAAGCGCGATCAAACACAATATGCTGAATGATCTGCCAAAGATTAAAACACCCACCTGCCTGATCTGGGGAAAGCAGGATAATGTAACGCCTCCTGAAGTTGCGGAAGATATGCACAAATTTATTCCGAATTCAGATCTGTTCTGGATCGATCAATGCGGGCATGCAGCGATGATGGAAAAACCCGATGAATTCAATGAAATTCTTTATAGCTGGGTAAAAGATAAAGTTTAAAATACAATAAAAATGACCATTAAGAGCTTTTCTTAATGGTTTGTTTTTCTGAAAATATTCAACAAAATGGTTATTAAAACAGCAACATTTGTAAAGAGCAGCGGAAAATGGCAGGATTGCCCGGAACCGAATCTTCCTGAGTATGCTTTCATCGGAAGATCGAATGTAGGAAAGTCTTCGCTCATCAATGCAATGATGAATCATAAAGATCTGGCTAAAACGTCCCAGACTCCGGGAAAGACACAGCTTATCAACCATTTCTTAGTGAACGAAAACTGGTATCTCACGGATTTACCGGGTTACGGATATGCAAAAGTTTCGAAATCGATCAGAAAGGATTTTGAAAAACTGATCACCAATTATATTCTGAACCGAAGAAATCTGGTTAATCTTTTTGTTCTGGTAGATTCCAGACACAAACCGCAGAATATTGATCTGGAATTCATCCAGTGGTGCGGTGAAAGCGGAGTTCCGTTTTCCATCGTGTTTACAAAAGCAGATAAGCTGAAGCCGAATGTTGTGATAAAAAATGTGGAAGATTATAAAACGGAGCTTCACAAAACATGGGAAGATCTTCCGGAATTATATGTAACCTCAGCGGAAAAGAAGGAGGGTGGTGATGAAATTTTAAGTTTCATTCAGAAAACCAATGAGTTTTTGATCAATAATAACGTAAGTTTTGATGAGTAATATTGTCTGGAAAATAAAAACTTTCGACGAATTTACAGTTCCTGAACTGTATGCGGTTTTAAAAGCCAGAATTGATGTTTTTATAGTGGAGCAGAACTGTCCTTATCCGGATTTAGATGGTTATGACCAAAAAGCAGTTCATGTATGGGCAGAAGAAGACGGAGAAGTTTTGGCGAACTGCAGGATTTTCGATAAAGGAATAAAATATGATGAACCTTCAATAGGAAGGGTTTTAACCACAGAAAAGGCAAGAGGAAAAAACTTGGGCAGACAATTGATCCAATATGCGGTTGAAACCATCGAAAACCGTTTCCGCACTTCTGAAATCAGGATTTCTGCACAGGATTATCTGCTGAAGTTTTATGGAGATTTCGGGTTTGAAGACACCGGTAAAAAATATCTGGAAGATGACATTCCGCACACGGAAATGCTCAGAAAATAAAGAAAAGCGAGGAATTGATTCTTCGCTTTTTTGTTTAGATCATGTGTTGGGTTTTTCGCCAAGACGCAAGAAGCTGAATATATATTTTATAAAAGGCGCAAAGATTTTATCTTTAAACTAATTTCAGAATTAACCGCAAAAGGGACAAAAGATGATGTTAAAGCGAATTTCCAAGATAATCAAAGCGCTCAAAAGAATAAAAATCAAAGATTTTTAAAAACTATTGTTTTCTTTTTCATTTGTAATGATCAACTTTAAATAAAAAATTTAGTAGATCTTTTGTGACTTTTGCGGTTAAATAAAAGTTTAAACAGACTTTTTGATAAAATTGATTGAAAAATCTTTGATTTTTTTAACTTATGTGTTCTTTTCTTTCATTTAAGCTTTAAACTTAAACCACTAAAGTATTACCATCTTTTGCACCTTTAGATAAGTTTACTATTTAAATCAACTGTAGTACACTAAAATATGCAGTGCATGAATAAAAATATAGTGAGCAACAACTAAAATGTAGTGAGTAATGACAAAAATACAGTGAGCAATGATAAAAATACACTGCGCTAAACTAAAAATACGCTGTGCTAAAGCAAAAATGCCGAGAACCGAAATAAAAGCATAGCGGACTAGAATAAAAAGTACAAGAAGTATAATAAAACGGTTGGAGGAAGTCTTATAACTCAATGATGTGGGTTGAGAATCGTATGTACAAAAAACCATTCTCAGACAGAAGGTCGAGAAAAAACATAAAAAAAAGGCTGTTTTCACGAGTTGTGATACAGCCTCTAATATTTTTATTTTCCGGAAATGGCTTTTAAGATAATAGGTTCCAAATTGGAAGGAAGATCCGCAGATTTGATCTGATAATTTTTAATCTTCATTTCTTTAAACCAGTTTTCCCAGTATTCTTTGATGACAGCTTCTTCGAAAGGATTTCCTTTTTCGGGATTGATTCCTAAGACGATGACTTCGAGATTGTTCAGATTATCATTGGCTTTTACAAAGCCGAATTTATTTTTTTCTATAACTTCTTTAAAGTTGGAAGTCGTAAGATGATTGGCATTTATGAGTTTGCCGGTAAGATAAGAGGTTTTGCTTTCTTCCGAAAATTTTGTGTTTTCATGATACATATATCCGTCGGTAAGAATAAATAATATGTTTCTGTGGTCGTTTTTAATGCAGTAATCTTTTACCTTATTTTTAAAAAATTCCCAAATGTCAGAACCTACATAATTTCCGTCTTTTATGGCTGACTGATAAATCGTTGTCGGTAATTCCGAATATTTTTTATCCACCAGATCAAAATAGTTTCGGGGAGTGTTTTTATCAAAGTAAACTTTCAATTCTTTGGTAAGTTCATTCATTTTCGGATCTAAAGGTTCCGGATTGAAGAAAACCTGCATCTGATCTTCGTAGGTAATGATTTTTTTAGATTTGATGTGGTTTAAAAATCCTTTTTCAATCGCTTTGATGTACTCGGTATCTCTCTGGAAATACTGCATTGTGGGATTCGGGTTCGTTTTAGGGTCGATTCTGTCGGATAAATCAATTAAAATACTGACATTAATATTGTTTGAATCAACTGCAACAGAATTTTTTGTTCTCTCTTCAGAATTGCCGGTTTTATCTTTGCAACATGAAACCAAAGAAATAATCATAAATAAATAAATAAAATATCTTTTTCATAATCAGTAATTTATAAGGATGATAAATAAACAAGGTTCTGATTGTCCGAATTGGCTCCTACAGTTTCCAGATTGGTATTATACGTAGAAATGCATTCATCAATCATGGTCTGTTTTTCCGTTCTGGAAACGGCAATTTTCTCTCCGATAAACGTGATCCAGCCCTGAACATATTCCGAAGCATACAGCTTGTAATCTTTGGTCGGAATAATTACGCCGTCGATAATATTCTGAAGTTCCTCAATTCTTCCTCTTATTTTAATGATGGATTCTTTTATATTTCCGATAGCCGCAAGAATTTCTTCAATTTCTTTCTTTAAAACATTAATTTTTTCCTGAAAAAATTCTACTCTTTTCTGTCTGATTTCCTGTTCGTTTTTAATCTTATCCTTTTCGCGGTGCTCTTTCATTACAAAGTCGAAAACGAGTCCCCAGATAATATACACGATGAATCCTGCGAAGATAATTTCCCAAAACTGATTTTTGGTAAAAGCAATTTTAAGATCGAATGGAAGAGAATCAAAAGTTTTTTCTACATCATATATTTTTTTTTCAATTTCATACGCTAAAATGACATCAAAAATAAAAGTCACAATAAGCAATAAACCGAGTTTGATATAATTGGCTGTAGTTTTATTCTCTCCAAACATATGAATCAAAAAACCTAATCCAAGAAATACAAATGGAATTAAAACGACAAAAGCAGCTTCGGTTGAACCATCATTCCAAGCTTTAGCTAATGCCTGTGGATCAAAAACACTTTGTATCACAGTGCTTTTTGCGTCAAAACCTTTAAAGAATGCAGAATAGGAAGTTGAAATATAAAATACTCCTAAATATAAAGTTATCGGGATTAAAAGAAGTAAACCAATGATAAATTTTGCTGAAGCTCCTTTTGTGGCTTTTACATTGTATTTTTCGGGATTTCTGGGAAGATCAATGATTTCTGAGTTTAAGGTTTCAATGGTTTGCTGATGGCTTTCTACTTCCCTGTTTTTGGTTTTAAGCTGTTCTTCCTTGGTTTCCTGCGAAACAATGAGTGCTTTAATTTCTGTTTCGCGGTTTTTCTGTTCATTCATATAAGACTCTTTCAGCTGTTTCTGTTTTTCCACCATTTCTTTTTCTTCATTCTGAAATTTCGAGTAAACGGCATCCAGACAGATGGAAAGGGTAGAGTGGTTTCCGCTGGTTCGGGAACTGTCCCGGTAACCGGATTCGTGGTAGGTTCTTTTGCGTGTTTCCTCAGAAGACTCTTCGTCGGTATTTACTTCAGTTTTCGGAAGCTGCTCTTCTTTGGGTTCTGTGGGAACAGATTTTAGTTTAAATAAATTTTTTATACTGGTGGTATCCATGATGGTTAGTTTTTTAGTTCATATAAAATTTCACTTTTAGGCTTTCCTGTTCGTATCGCCTCGATGAGGTAATCTACGATGGCGGTTACATTTTCTTCCATAAACCCGAACATCAGAACGTACTTTTGCATCGTGGTATATTCATTCGGGGAAACAATTCCGTCTGCCCAGATCATGACGGTAAGATCGTACAGATAATCTATTTTTTCTTCGATTGTCTGCGGAATCAGCGACTTCATATTGAGCGGATTCAGAAGGATCTCGTCTAAATTTTTTGATGAGATGCCTCTTTCTTCGGCGCAGTTGTAAAGCATTTTCAGTTCAAGGGCACTGAAATCATCATCACAGATCGCCATTTGATACAGCCTTAAGAAATGCGCTTTAAGATGTTCCGTAATGTTGTTATTTTCCATGATTGTTTTCTTCCTTGGTTTTTTTAGGATTAATAATTCGGTCTCTGGATACAGCTCTTTGATGGATGGGAACTGAAGGCTGTGAAGTTTCCCCGGTAATTTCTTCTTCCTTTTTCTGCTCGGTTTTTTCGACGAAACCTATCAGCAGAAATAAAATTCCTGTAACAACATCAATCGGAATCCACACACTTTTCCTTAACAGATAAATGGGAAGCACAGGATTGAAAAGAATAAGGATGATAAGGAAAATTATACTGAAGTAATGCTGCTTAAAGGTTAATGTATTGTACAAAACCAATAAAGCTCCTGCGGAAACAAGGATTCTGAGAAAAGTATAATATTCTATAGGAAGTCTGAAGATACCGATGAAACAGCATAACGCACAGAAGGTGAGAAATGGTTTCATATGCTGTAATTTTAAAATCCTGTCCGAAGGTTATATTTGTAATTAAAACGGCTTTCAGACATGAACAGAAATGCAAAGAAATCGATAACGGAAATAATGACAGGAATAAAAGTCCAGCAAAATAACAGGTAAAGAATTCCCATAATGTTCTGCCCCAGATAAAATCTGTGGATGCCTATTCCTCCAAGGAAAAAAGCAAGTAAGACGGCGGTAGATTTTGATTTCATAATTTTTTAAACTCGGGATAAAATTTCGTTTTTCTTTGTTTCAAACTCTTCCGGAGAAATAACTCCGCTTTCTTTTAGTCCTTTCAGTTTCTGTAATAAAGCAAAAGGATCTTCATTTTCAATCAGTAAAGGTTTCTTCTCCTCCTGAAACATCTGAGGCTGTGTAATAATGGGTGTTGCATTGTTTACGGTAACTCCTCCTGCGGAAGCTCTTAATGTCTCAAGATTTTTTTCTCTTCTTACGCCCCGCATTTGTTCTTCCACTTCCTGCGCAAACTGGTATAGCTTTCGGGCTTGGTTTTTAGGCAGGTAATCCATCATATTGGTAAAATGTTGTGTTGTTTTTACCATAAAAGTTGAACCTACAATCCCTTCTTTAATATGGCAGTCTGCAACATCTACCCAGCTGTAATCCTGAAAATCCATAGACAAACCAAAGTTTTTGGGTCTGCAGAAAATAATTCTTCTGTTGGTAAGCGCGATGCAGTCGGGAGACAAATTGAGTACCGGTTTTTTCTGAACGGCAATGTATTCCATAGTTTCCTGCGAGGTGAGCAGACTGTTGATTCTCCCTAAAAGCTTTTCAACGGCTTTTGGATCTTGTTCTTCATTTAAAAATTTTTTTAAGTTCATGATGATATTTTGTTTTTAGTTATTTTACATCTTTATAAAAAACATAACCTTTCTTTCCGGAAGATTTTACCTTTACTTTGTACCATGAACCTTCTTTGGAAAGTGGAATCAGCTTTTCGTTTTTGTAAACTCTTACCAGAACGGGAGATTTCATAGATGGTTTTTCGTAAATATTGGTGGTGGCAATTCCGACAATGTATCGGTTGGAACTGAGGTCTACGTTTACCTCATCAATAAAAACTTTTGGAGGTTTATTGGATTTTGTTTTTGAAGAAGTATAAGAATCGGAAGTTTTATGCTTTTTAGTTTTCCTTTTCTTTGCTGAACTTCTGCCGGATGAATAGCTTTCTGAAGAGCCGCCTCCGCAAACTCCGCAGGTTCCGCCGCTGCTGCAATGTCCGCACCGCGAACAGTTGGAACAGGCTGTACAATTGGCAGAACCTGTACATCTTCCTTCGTGTCCTATACTGTCGTTTGCTTTAAAGCACGAGTTTAAAAGAAAAGAACCGAAGGCGATTATGATGAAGGGTATTAGTTTTTTCATGGTTAATTATAATTTTCTAATGTCTGATGAAGCTGATTTCTGAAATTGTAGATCTCATCCAGACTGTTTAATAAGACTTTTTCTCCTGCATCTTTTCCGTTGTGGAAAATCTCCAGATATTTATTAGCGGTATTAAAATGCAGTCTGCAAAGCGGTTTACGGTTGTTGTCGTCGAGTAAAATTCCGAAGTAAGACAACGTGTCTCTGTAAGCAATTCTTGAAGAAGGTATTTTCTCCCGCAGAATGGCTTTTACGATCTGGAAGCCTTCCAGTTCTTCTTCTGTGGTTACAATTTTAGAATCGTTGGTTTCATGGATGGGCTGCGAAGTTTTTACATCATCTTCGCGCTGTTCGATCTGTTCATTAATGCTTAAAGCAGATTTTAGCCGGAAACTGATGGATTCATTAATAGAAGTCGTTAATGCTTTTTTGGCATATTCTTTAAACGAGACCATTCGGTTTGCTGTTAAAGGCTTTTCGAAGAAACGGTTAACGAGAAGTTTTACCAGTTCATCAGAAGGATTTTCAATTTCCTTTTCGAATTCTTTTCTGATGGCTTTGATGTATTTTAAAGCTTCCGCAGAATCCAGAATGCTTTCCAGATTGTAGTCTTTTTTGGTAAAGCTTTCCAGAATTTTGATAGAGCTGTCTTTCAGATCTTCAATATTGATGGTGAAAAAAGGCTTTTCATCCATAATATTGGGCTTTTCCAGATCCGTGTAGAAGTTGTAAACAATACCGTTCGTTAAAACGCCGAATCGTGTTTTGGAAACGTGATAATACCGGTGAAGCTGAGAATTGTGGGCATCTGCACTTTCTTTCCAGTGTTTGCATTCGATGATGAAAATAGGCTCGTCATTGTTTTTGATGACATAATCTACTTTTTCACCCTTCTTGGTTCCGATGTCGCAAACGTGTTCGGGAACCACTTCTGTAGGATTAAAAATATCATATCCTAAAATCTGAATAAAAGGCATCACAAAAGCATTTTTTGTGGCTTCTTCTGTTCCGATCTGGTCTTTTAGCCCGATTACTTTCTGGTGAAGCTGTTCCAGTTTAATTTTAAGATCCATGATTTTATTTTTTTAAAGTTTCATCTGTAATTTCTGCTTTCGGAGCATTGTGTTTTACGGAAGCAATGCCGTTTTCCATTCCGGATTTTGTGCTGTAAAGCTGACTTTTCCCAATGATTTCTCCGTTTCTTGCTTTCAGAACGAAATAATCTTTTTTGTTCACAGCCTCTCTTCTGTCGTATCTGGAATCGTCCTGAGAATTAATTTTTACAGATTCAATTCCTTTTATACAGGATGCTTTCTGAACGTAGCCTTCGCTTGTTAAAATAATTTCACCGTTTCCGGCTTTCAGATTAAACTGATACTCTTTGTTTACTCTTTGTGTGATGACGAATTTTCCCATGGTTGTTGGTTTTTATTTTTGATAAATCTTTCTGAAAATTCAGTTTCATGCAGGATTTGTTGATTGGGTAAAATAATTTGAATTTCTCCGGTGGAAGTTTCTATAAGATAAGCTCCGGACCGGCAGTTTTTAAATCTATATTTTAAAGCTTTTAATCCTGAAATAAAACCGGATGCTGTTGTTTCTGCATATACGTATTTTGAACAGCTTGTTCTGAAAATACATTTTCTCCGTTTTGATGGAGGGACGATCCTCCAGTACATTTTAATGAGAAGAATCAATAGATTTTTCATCTTCTTTTCTGCTAAAGACAACCATTTGATAAGAAGTCATATATCCGGGCTGACTTGTATTTCCAAAACATCCTTCCACAGGTTGGATGTAGGTAGAAACACTTTCAAGTCTTACATATTCCCAACCATCATCGGTATGAGTCTTTATTAAGTTGTCTAATTGTACTGCAATATTTTTTGAACTCATATTTTGTTGATTTGCAGTGGCAACAAAAGGTATTACTTTGTATTCCATGATTGTTTTTATTTAACACTTCAAAAATATGAGCATTAATTTTCGATCGGTTACGGAAAACCGTAAACGCAGAATATTTAATAAAAAAACCTTCCAGAGTCTCTGAAAGGCTATTAGTTTTTCGATGAAGTGTAGCATTTAGATGATGCCGATGTCTTTGCACATCACAACAAGTTCGATGTTGTTTTTGGCTCCCAGTTCGTAGCGGAGATCATTCAGTCTTTTTTCGATGGCGCTTTTGCTGTCGGGCGTAATTTTATTTTCTTTAAAATGTTTTTCAATGTCGCCCTGTTTCCATCCTTTAGCAAGGAGCTCGATAAGCGTAACATCATATTCCGTAAATTCAAAAGACGTATTTCTTATAGAGTTTAAAATCTCCTGCGGAATAACCGTTTCGCCGGAAAATACTTTTTTAATGGTGCTTTTGAGATCTTTTCCGTCATTTCTTCCCTTGCTTACAAAACCATTGATGTTGTGTATTTTAAAAAGATCGTCAATAATCTTCGGTTTCTTCTCAATAGAAAAGGCAATCACTTTCAGATTCGGCTGAATTTTTTTAACTTCTTCAATCAGTTGTTGTCCGGAATTGATCTTCTGCTCAATATGATCTTTATCAAAAGACAGATCTGTAATCAGCAGATCATAGGAATCAGCAGTTGCAGTGGCTTTTATTTTTTGCAGGGCATCATCACAATAATTTACAAAATCAAAATGCGGAATCTGTAATTCGGTAAGTGCATTTACCACTCCTAAATTTCTGACTTCATGGTCTTCGGCTATCAGTACTTTTTTAAACATATTTCGATTGTATTGGTATGGTTATCTCAATAATTAATCCACCTGTTGGATTTTTTTCAAAAGTAATATCTCCTCCAATGCTTTCAATACGGTTTTCCGTATTATGGATTCCTGTGCCTTTTTGCTGCTCCAGATTGGCGATTCCTACGCCGTTATCGGTATATCTGATGATTAAATTTTTATCATTTTTCTCAAACTTTACGGAAGCCAGCTTTGCTTTGCTGTGCTTTTTCATGTTCACAAGAATTTCTCTTATGATGTAATACAACTCAAGCTGCGTGTTGTAAGGAATGTTTTCCCAAATGTTTTCTTTATAACTCACCGGTAAAACCCTCTGTTCCTCAGAAGAGTAGGAGGTTATCATGTTGATAAAACGCGGGGCAAAATCTTTCTCTGCTATATTTTCGTGCGAAATATCTCTTGATTCTTCGTACATTTTTTCAATATCATTAAGAATCTTGGTCTTATCCATCTCAGGATTGTTCTGAACATCAATCATCATGTGATACAATCCATTCGCAACCACATCATGCACTTTTTTCGACATTTCGAGCTGCGTGTTTTTGACTTCGAGTTCTTTTTCTTGTTTTAATTGTTTTTGTCTTTTTATGTACCAATATGTAGTGCCTAATAATAATAAAATTAAAGCTGAAATTCCTACACTCTTTATCAAATCTTGTGAAATTAATCTCTGATTTTCTGCATCTTTTTGTGCCACATCATATCTTACCATTGCAAATTGGCTCTTATGCTTATTTCTTAAAGTCTGAACACGATCACTTATTGAGTCAAGTTTGATGAAGTTTCTAAAGTAATTTTTTGGATCTAACCTTATTATTCTTTTCAGTGCTGTTATCTGATCATCTGGACTATTATTTTGTATTGCTTCTTTAAGCATTTTTTGTGCGTACTCTAAAGACAACTTTTTGTCTTTATCATAATAGTATGTTGATAAAGTTTCGAAACTTGAATTTAATCCCTCTCCATCGTTATTTTTTTGTCTTATTTCTAAAGCTTTATAAAACTCGGGTAATGGATTGTAGTTTTTGTCATCAAGATATTTAGCTTTTGCTAAGTTATTTATTGCTCTGGAATAATTAACCGCACTATCTGCAAGAGTTGCTTTTTCTAAATATGTCTTAGCTAATTTAAGGCTATCTAATGTTATAAGTAAATCACCAATGTTATTATAGCAAATATATGTGTTTTCTTTTCCTTCAACATATTTGATTGCAATGAGATAAAAAGAGAGTGCATCATTGAAATTTCGGAGTGCATTAGATGAGATTGCTAAATTAGTATAATTTGTTGCAAGTAAATTTTTGTTGATTTTATCATCCTTTTTCTTAATATATTTATTTGCTTCGAGAGAGGATTCAATTCCACCTAAAAAATCTCCTTTTTTTGTTTGGATCATTCCCATATTAATTAATGATCTTGCTGTTCCTACAGAATCATTAATTGTAATTAAGTCGTTTTTTGCCAAATTGTAATAATAAAAAGCGGAGTCATAGGATTGTGATTCTCTACAAATGAATGCTTTCTGAAAATTTACATTATCTTCAGTTTTTTTATTATCTCTTTTACATGAACTTATTATAAGTAGTATAGTTATTAGGAAAAAATTTTTCATGGATTGGATTTAGTTTTTACAAAGTAAAACAAAAGGACAGATTTATGCAATCTGTCCTGTATTAAATTATGGATTAGTAAAAGGAGGTGGAAGTTGTCCTGTATTTCCTCCAACTGGTCCACCGCTTCCCGGTCCATCCGGATCGACTCCGTCTCCCGGATCTGTTCCTGTTCCCGGATCTGTCAATTGAGTGGTTGGCTGTCCGTTATTATTATTCCCGTTGTTATTACATGATGCATTGGCATTATTATTCCCGAATGCTAATGAGATTAGCATTAATATTAAGTTTAACATTTTTTAAAAATTTTATAAGAGTTTGGGTAATTTTCTTCCTCTCAGGAAATAAATCCCGAGCTGTACACTGTTAAAATTTTCGAAGCGCTTCTTAAATTTTTTTGGGAAGTGAACCTTCAAAAACGGAAGAGAAACATCTGCTTCCCAACCCGGAGTTTTCTTCCGTTTTATCTGGCAATTTTGAAATCAGTTTTGTAAATTTGTTATTGTCTTTTTGGTTTAATGTTTTGTTTATCAACTAATTTCTGTAGCAAAGATGCGACAAAGATTGACGCATTTGTTAGACAAAACTTAGACATCGATTGACACGGAAATGGACAGGAAAAGAATTACGGAAATCCGTAATGCGACACGGTAGAAAATCAAGTATTTTGTAATACCCTTAAAATTAATATATGTCCAAAATAAAACTACTAATCAATGAAGTATTCAGAAAAGCGAAAGAGGATACGGGGAAAACCACAAAGAATGGTTTGGCAACTTACCTATGGTCATATCTTGATGAACGTGAACCTCGTTGTATAAATGAAAGAACGCTTTCGAGATATTATGAAGCATTTGTATTAGGAACACGAGAAGAAATAAACCCGGATATTGCAACACTTAATAGACTAAGCAAATATGTTGGTTTTAATGACTTTGCGGATTTTTCAAATACTTTTATTAAAAAAGATGAGGAAGTAAATAAAACCACAGTTAAAATAACTGTTGATGATGATGAAAATTCTTTAACAGAAAAGATTTCTAAAATCATCATTAATATTACCAACGAGCAATATTTCAAAGTCCCTGATTTTGTTAAAAAGAACGGATTGGGAATTATAGAAATGGTTTTCGTTCTGTTATTGGCTACAGGGGGAGTTGTTTTTTCTAACAATAAAAATTCAAAAGTTTCAGGTTTTATGTCGGCGTGGGGAACTCCTGCAGTTGATAAGAAATATATGTATTGGGATAAAGACCGATATATGGCAACCGACAGCAGCTATTTGGGACCTCAGATAGAAGTAATACCCATGGAAAAAAAAATATTCATATATTTTAGAAGAATAACGAGACCGGATACGCTTAATTCAGAAAATTCGATAGGGAAGATATGGTATGATAAAACAGACAATCATGTAGAATTCTTTACAAGCTTCGGAAGGCATCCCGAAAACGGGAAAGCACTAAAGGATGTCACAGAACATATACTTGGAAATTATGCAGGAGAAAATGCAATACTAGAAGAAGAAGAATAGAACATCATTTGCAGATATTTCAAAAAAAATTCGGGCGGTTTCCAAAGGAAACCGCCCGAATTCTGTCGTTATTGGAGCTATCCGTAATCAGTCATATTAAAAAATCCTTTGAGCTAAAATAAAGCACGATGATTGATAACAGATAAACAATAAATTATTGTTCATTCAGCATTCCCAATTCGCCGAAATGCTTTTTAAATTTCTGAATTTTCGGTCCTACCACAGCGCTGCAATAAGGCTGAGTCGGATTTTCGTTATAATATCCTTGGTGATACTGTTCCGCCGCCCAGAATTTATCGAATTTCGTTACTTCCGTTACATAGGTTCCCTGCCATCTTCCGGATTCTTTGGATTTCTCAATTGCCGCTTCAGCTTTTGCCTTTTCCGCTTCGTCTTTGTAATAAATAACAGAGCGGTATTGTGTTCCGATATCATTTCCCTGTCTGTTAAGCTGCGTAGGATCGTGAAGGAAAAAGAAAACATCCATTAACTGTTCGTAAGAAATAACAGCAGGATCGTAAGTGATCTGTACCACTTCTGCATGTCCGGTTTCTCCGGTGCACACTTCTTCATACGTAGGATGGTCTTTGTGACCTCCCGAATATCCGGAAACCGCAGACTGTACTCCTTTCAGCATATTGAAACAGCTTTCCACACACCAAAAACATCCGCCCCCGAAAGTAATCTGTTCTAAATTGTTGTTATCCATAAATTAATTATTGTAATTTCTTGTTTTCTCCTGTGAACAATGTAGAAAAAACCTATCAAAAATAAGGAAAAGTTTTTCAATCATGCGTTCAAAATTGAAATTGTCATGATAGATGATACAAATTTTTTCAAATACAATCAGCACAAATATTTTCACAAATTAAATCTAAAAATCTGCGTTATCCGCACAATCTGCGTGCGAATTTTAATAATGTTATTGAGGTAGAGTAGAGATCCTTCGACTGCTTCGCGCTCAGGGTGACAGCGCTGCAAATTGTTGCTTATAAAGTCGTTGATATTGGCGATGTCACGCTGAGAAAATTTTTTCAAACACAATCAACACAAATTTTTTCAAAAATTAAATCCAAAATCTGCGTTATCCGCACAATCTGCGAGCGAATTTTAATAATGGTATCGGGTTAGAATAAAGATCCTTCGACTGCTTCGCGCTCAGGATGACAATGCCGCAAATTGTTGCTTATAAAGTCGTTGATATTGGCGATGTCACACCGAGAAAATTTTTTTCAAACACAAGTAGCAGAAATATTTCATAAAATAAATTTAAAAATCTGCGTTATCTGCACAATCTGCGAGAGAATTTTAATAATGTTATTGGGTTATAATAGAGATCCTTCAACTGCTTCGCGCTCAGGATGACAGTGCTGCAAATTGTTCCTATAAAGTCGTTGATATTGGCAATGTCACGCCGAGACAAATTTTTTCAAACACAATTCTAAAAAATGGTTTCATCAAATAAAAATCCAAAATCTGCGTTATCCGCACAATCTGCGTGAGAATTTAATAATAGTATTGAGGTAGAGTAGAGATCCTTCGACTGCTTCGCGCTCAGGATGACAGTACTGCAAATTGTTGCTTATAAAGTCGTTGATATTGGCGATGTCATGCTGAGCCTGTCGAAGCATCTCTAAAGATGAAATAAAAACAAAAAAGCACCCTTAAAGAAGGATGCCTGTATTATTTGAGAATCATTGCGATTTTGCGTTAAAAAATTTAAGAGAAATCAAACGCAGATAATCAAAATGGTTCCGGTTATTTTTCCCAAACCAAAGCACTTGCGCCTAAAATAGCCGCATCGGCTTCGTCCAGTTCACTGAAAACCAATTTTACCTTGTTTCTGAAAATAGGAAGCAGGTTTCTTTCCATGTGAAGTTTCGTAGGCTTTAAAATAAAATCGCCTGCTTTTATCACGCCGCCAAATAAAAGAATGGCTTCCGGAGAAGAGAACATCACAAAATTTGCCAAAGCTTCCCCCAGTTTCTGTCCGGTATATCGGAATACCTCAATGGAAATCGGATCGCCCTGTAAAGCACATTCGTGAACGGTTTTAGAATTGATGGATTCTTCAGGATACTGATTGAGTAAAGATTCAGGAAATTCGGCTCTCATTTTTTTTGCGGTAATCGCAATTCCGGTGGCAGATGCATAGGCTTCAAGACAGCCTTCAGAACCTGTGCTCCAGTGTTTTCTTCCGCCCGGTTTTACGATGGTGTGTCCCAGTTCTCCGGCAAATCCGTCGTGTCCGTAGATCAGTTTTCCACCCGCAACAATTCCGCTTCCAACGCCTGTTCCCAGAGTAATCATGATGAAATCTTTCATTCCTCTTGCGGCTCCGAAAAGCATTTCTCCGATGGCTGCAGCATTCGCGTCATTAGTAATGGTACACGGAAGCCCGAATTTTGCCGACATCAGTTCAGCAAAAGGGATGGTTCCTTTCCACGGAAGATTGGGAGCCTGTTCTATCGTTCCTGTATAGTAATTGGCATTGGGAGCACCAACCCCGATTCCATCAAAATTTTTCTCTTTTCCATGGCTTTCGATCAGGGGATGAACCGCCTCGTATAAAGCGTCAATATATTCTTCTACAGTAGGATAGGCATCTGTGCGGATGTTTCCTTTTTCCAAAACTTCGCCTCTGTGGTTTACCACTCCAAATTTTGTGTTCGTTCCGCCAATATCAATTCCCAGCGCAACGTTTTTTGACAAATCTACTAATGACATTCTGTTCTAAAATTCTAAAAGGCTAAAATTATAAAAAAGATCTTATTATTAGACGATTAACCAAAGATTTATTTTAAAAAAATATTATGTTGCTTTTGGGGTTTTCTTTTTTCTTCTTCCCCACCAGATCATGAAGCCGGTGACTGGTAATGAGGCACATATCAAACTTACAATGAAAGCAATGATCTTTGTGGGAAGTCCTAAAATAGATCCGACATGAATGTCATAATTGGCTCCCACCGTTTTTTCGCCGAAATTTTTGTCTTTCATATCGTGGGTATGAAGCAGTTCTCCCGAGTTTTCATCAAAGATTAAACTGCTGCTTTTGTGGTAAGAATAGGAGAGGTGTTTTACGTAGACTTCAAAATTCGGATGCTCGTGATCGTCCATGTGTTCGTGTCCGAGATCGATAGAAAAGTTATAGGAATCGGGATATTTTGCTTTAACGGTATTGCTTATTTTGTCTAAAGTTCCTTCGGTTCTCAACTCAATCGGTGCTTTTGTTGTGATGGATGAAAAGTCGGGATAAGCCGTTTTTCCTCCTGAAAAGATGAAATATATTGATGACTGAACGAATAAAAAGGCGTAAAACAATCCGGTAATGGAGAAAATCAGTGCGAAAACGGAAGCATAAAAACCTAAAACGTTGTGTAGATCATAATTTTTTCTTTTCCAGTTTTGTACATTTTTCCATTTGAAAGAAAAACGCTGTTTTCTTGCCGCTTTGTTTTTAGGCCACCACAGAATGATTCCGGAAATCAACATGAATACAAAGATCAGCACAGGAATTCCCACAACATAGGTTCCCCAAGACTGCTTTAAAAGAAAACTCCAGTGGATCATTTTAACGATCTGGAAAAATCCGTTTTTCTCGTCGTAGGTTCCTAAAACTTTTCCACTGTATGGATTTACGTAGGCAACTTTATAGATGGGAAATTCATCAAAATAATTCCAGCCTTTCGGATCGTGTTCGTACCAGTAGAAAAGATAGGACATCTTTTTATCGATCGGAATATTCACCCAATGCACCGGATATTTTTCTTTTACCTGCGCCACCACTGCTTTTTCCAGCGTTCTTATCGGAAGAATCTGTTTCTGATCGATATTCTGCTCGTTATGATAGATCACGTCTTTTCTTGTCGCATTTTCAATTTCATCCTTGAAAACGTACAATGCTCCCGTTATCGAAATAATGAAGATCAGAAATCCAATCCCAAGACCCAGCCACAAATGCAGTTTTCCTGTCCATTTTTTAAAAGCACTTTGTTTTTTTTTGTGATGATGCTTTTTCCTCATTTTTTATTAAACTTTTAATGAAAGAAAAGTCAGCCTCCGGAAAGGCTAACTTTAAGATTGATAATTAAAATTTATATCCGACAGAAAGTCTCCAGTTTCTAGGAGCATTGTAGATCCATGCATATGAACCGTCGTCTGATCTGTATCCGCTATACAGTTTTCTATTTAAAGTATTATTTAAGAGCAAATTAACATCGAATTTTTTAGCGGCATAAGAAATACCAAAGTTCGTATCAAAATAATCTTCTAGACGCTGATCGTATTTCGCGGTTGTTCCAAACCAGGACTGCCTTCCTCCCTGATACTGATATCCTGCCGAAATACCGAATCCTTTTAGCATACCATTTTCAAATCTGTAGCTTAGCCATGTGTTTTGTACATTCTTGGCATTTCCGGGAGATTGTACGCCAATTCTTGCAGGATCGGTATCTTTTACTGTTTTGGCGTCTGTATAGGCATAATTGATTACTACATTTAATCCTTTAAAAATTTCCCCTTTAATATCTGTTTCAAAACCTCTTGCTCTTTGTTCTCCGGTGGCTACCTGAAATGCGATCCCGTTGTTCTCATTAATGTTTCCGGCAACCAGAATATTTTTTCTTCTGATTTCGTAGAATGCAAATGTTGTGTTCCATTTTCCGTTAAACCAGTCTTTTTTCAGACCAAATTCAATGTTCTGACCCTTGAACGGATCTGTAATTGAGGTGTTGTTTTTGCCTATTCCGGATTGTGGAGCGAAAGTTTTATCAAAAACTCCATATACGGAAAAATCATCTTTAAAAGAGTAGCTTAACCCAACTCTCGGCGTGAATTCATCTGCTTTATCTTTCGGAACAATATTGTTTTCAGAATAAAAAGGATATCCTGCGTATGTGGTACCGTTTGTATATCTTCCTCCTAATGTTAAACGTAATTTATTGTTAAACATTTCTATTTGATCCTGAGCATAATAGGAGGTGTACTTTACACCCTGATCATTGTAAAAAGGAGCAGAAGGATTTAATGTGTAAAAATCGGCAGAAGGTAATGTTGAAGGATCTACACCATACTGAGGATGGTAGATATTTAAAGGATAAACACCATTGGCATACCCGGAAAAATCTGCGTTATATTTTCTTTCTCCGTAATCAAATCCGGCAATAATTTTGTGGGTGATATTTCCTGTTTTCAGGCTTCCTCTTACGTATGTCTGGAAAATATGGTTTTTTCCGACCGCCTGCCAGTTGCTTAATGTTCTGTTAAAAATACTGCTGTTCTTAGTATCGAAACTTCCCCACCAAGAACCTCCGTCGTAGTTCAGATCCATGTAAGCATACTGAGTGCTCCACAACCAGTCTTTGGATAACTTTTGATCTAATGTAAGAAATAAGCTCTGATCTTTTACTTCGGTTTCTTTAAAGTTTTTGTCGTTGAAGTTTGTGTGTACATTTAATGATGCATATCCGTCATTCGACATTAAATACGCTCCCGGCTGAGAGAATTTTAAAAACTGATAATTGTACTGTGCCGTTAAAGTGGTTGTTTTAGTCGGTCTGAAAGTAATAGACGGAGCAACGATGATCTTTTTTGTCTTATCATTTTCTACCCATGATCCGTTGGTGCTTCCCATTAAATTTAAACGGTAATCTAAAACTCCGTTTTTAATAATGACACCATCCAAATCTGCTTCTCCTCTGAAAAGATTATAACTTCCTGTTGTAAATCTCACTGAGTTTTGGAATTTTCCCGTCGGTTTCTTCGTTACAACATTATAAAAACCTGCAGGATCTCCCATAGAACCCATAAATCCCGCCGGTCCCTTTACAAATTCTATTCTGTCAATAATTGAAACGTCCGGATTGATCGGTCCCCACGTTGAAGTAACGTTCATTCCGTTCATATAGGTGGCAATACTTGCTCCCCGCATAAATACATTTGAATAAACATTATCCCAATGTTCCACTTTTCTGGCACCACTTACATTTCTTACAATTCCTTCAGACATATTTAATGTAATCTGATCTGCTAAAATTCCGGTACTAATGGTTTGTACATTTTGAGGAAGTTCAAGAATTGGAGTCTGCAGTCTTAAAGATCCCGAAACTTCATCTAATTTGTATTTTTGATAATATTTCCCCTTTACAATTACCTCTTCAATATCATTTCCTTTAATTGAATCTTTTTCCTGAGCAAACGTTAGCATAGAACCTAACAGCGAAGCACAGATCAGTACATTTTTCATGAAACCTTAAATTTTTCTGCAAATATATTGTTTTTAATTATTCTAAATAAATAATCGAATTGATATTTGTCATAAAAGGAACGAATACCAGCAACAAAAAACCGCTACAAACTGAATTGTAACGGTTTTTAAATTATTGTTAATAATTCTTATGCAGGGATTTCACCTTTGTATAAGAATGAGATAATCTCTTTGTTTAGCTTCTCGATCATTTCGCTGAATAAGTGGAAAGATTCCTGCTTATAAATTACCAACGGATCTTTCTGTTCGTAAACAGCTCCCTGTGAAGATCTTCTTAGATCGTCCATTTCACGAAGGTGAAGCTTCCAGTTTTCATCGATGATGGATAACGTGATGTTCTTTTCAAAATCATTGATTAAGCTGTCGCACTGCGTTTCATAAGCCTCTTTAAGATCGGTTACGATCGTCATTGTTTTATGACCGTCTGTGAAAGGAACCTGAATCATTCTGAACATTGAACCCTGATTCTGATAAACATTCTCGATAATCGGGAAAGATTTTTCTTTCAGTAAGTTCAGTTTCATCTGATAATCTTCCTGAGCCGCTTTGAATAAAATATTCGTTAAATCCTGAACCGGTTTATTCTTGAAATCGTTCTCAGAAACCGGAGATTCCATCGTAAATGTTTTGATGATCTCGTATTCGAAATCTTTATAGCTTCCTGTCGCCTTTCCTTTTGCTGCGATAGAATTTGCCACATCAAAAATCATATTGGTGATGTCGTACTTCAGGTGATCTCCGAACAAAGCGTTCTTTCTTCTCTTGTAGATTACGTCACGCTGTTTGTTCATTACATCATCATACTCAAGAAGTCTCTTTCTTGTTCCGAAGTTGTTTTCCTCTACTTTTTTCTGCGCTCTTTCGATAGATTTTGAGATCATGGAATGCTGAATCACTTCCCCTTCCTTATGACCCATTCTGTCCATCATTTTAGCGATTCTTTCAGAACCGAATAAACGCATTAAGTTATCTTCCAGAGAAACATAGAACTGAGAACTTCCCGGATCTCCCTGTCTTCCTGCTCTACCTCTCAACTGTCTGTCAACACGTCTTGAATCGTGTCTTTCCGTTCCGATAATTGCCAAACCTCCCGCTTCTTTTACTTCTTTGGTAAGCTTAATATCCGTACCACGACCTGCCATGTTGGTTGCAATGGTTACAACACCCGGCTGTCCTGCTCCGGCAACGATTTCTGCTTCCTTCTTGTGAAGTTTTGCATTCAGAACCTGATGCGGAATTTTTCTTAGCTGTAATGCCTTAGATAATAACTGAGAAATTTCAACAGATGTTGTACCTACCAGAACAGGTCTTCCTGCAGCAGTTAATTTTTCAATTTCTTCAATTACGGCATTGTATTTTTCACGGTTAGTTTTGAAAACTAAATCCTGTCTGTCGTGTCTTAAAATCGGACGGTTGGTAGGAATTACCACCACGTCTAATTTATAAATTTCCCAAAGCTCGCCTGCTTCCGTTTCTGCAGTACCCGTCATCCCCGCAAGTTTGTTGTACATACGGAAATAATTCTGAAGGGTAATGGTTGCAAAAGTCTGCGTTGCAGCTTCGATTTTTACATTTTCTTTCGCTTCAATCGCCTGGTGAAGACCGTCTGAATAACGTCTTCCTTCCATAATACGACCTGTCTGTTCATCAACGATTTTTACTTCACCGTCAATAACCACATATTCATCATCTTTTTCAAATAATGTATACGCTTTCAACAGTTGGCTCATCGTGTGAACTCTTTCAGATTTTTCTGCAAAATCAGAGAAAAGTCTTTCTTTCGCTTCAAATTCTTCTTCTTTAGATAAATTCTTAGCTTCCAGTTCTGCGATTTCTGTTCCGATGTCCGGAAGAACGAAGAAGTTAGAATCAGAATTTCCCTGAGACATGTATTCAACACCCTTGTCCGTAAGATCAACCTGATTGTTCTTTTCTTCAATGACGAAGTACAGATCTTTATCTACGATCGGCATATCGCGGTTGTTGTCCTGCATATATTGCGCTTCAACTTTCTGAAGCAATGCACGGTTTCCGCTTTCCGATAAGAATTTAATTAACTGTCTGCTCTTAGGAAGACCTCTGTAAGCCTGAAGCAATTTGAAGCCTCCTTCTTTTGTGTTTCCTGCAGCGATTAATTTTTTTGCTTCATTAAAAATCGTAGAAACTGTTTTTTTCTGAACTTCAACGATTCTGTCGATAGAAGGCTTAAGAACATCAAATTCCTGTCTGTCTCCCTGCGGAACCGGACCTGAAATAATCAACGGTGTTCTTGCATCATCTACCAATACGGAATCCACCTCATCCACGATGGCAAAGTTCAATTCTCTCTGCACGAGTTCTGAAGGTGAAGTTACCATGTTGTCTCTCAGATAATCGAAACCGAATTCATTATTGGTTCCGTAAGTGATATCTGAATTGTATGCTTTTCTTCTTCCGTCTGAGTTCGGTTGGTGATTATCGATACAGTCGATTGACATTCCATGGAATTGGTACAATGGTCCCATCCATGCCGAGTCTCTTTTCGCAAGATAGTCGTTCACCGTTACTACGTGAACACCTCTTCCCGGAAGTGCATTTAAGAAAATTGGAAGCGTCCCTACCAAAGTTTTACCTTCTCCGGTCGCCATTTCGGCAATTTTACCGCTGTGTAGGATAATCCCCCCGATAAACTGAACATCGTAATGTACCATGTCCCAGTTTACAGGCGTTCCTGCAGCGTCCCATGAGTTTTTCCAGACAGCCTGATCTCCCTGAATTTCCACGAAATCTTTTCCTGCGGCAGCCAATTGTCTGTCCCAGTCTGAAGCCGTTACACGGATTTCTCCGTTTTGCGCCCATCTTCTTGCTGTTTCTTTCACCAAAGCGAAAACTTCGGGAAGAATCTGGCCCAGAACTTTTTCTTCAATTTCGTATGATTCTTTCTTCAGAGACTCAATTTTCGAGAAAAGCGCTTCTTTTTCGTCCACGTTTTTCGAATTTTTAATCTGCTCCTGGATCTGTTCTATCTGAGCTGTGATTTTGCTGGTTGCAGATTTAATATTTTCTTTAAACTCAGCAGTTTTCTCTCTTAAACCATCATCAGACAATTGCTGAATAGCGGGTTCAACAGCTTTGATTTTTGTTACAACTTTTTTTACTTCTTTTAGGTCCTGCGCTTTTTTGTCTCCCAAAAACCCTTTTAGAACTTTGTTTAAAAAACTCATAAATTTTTTGCTTTATGCTTAAAAGGATATCCTTTAAGCGTTTTAAATAACACTTATTGTGTAAAAAATAATATATAAAAAAGGGCAAAAAAGCTCTAAGCAGAGCCTAAAGCTTATTGCTTTTCATTAATATTCGTCTTCGTTCCAAAGATAATCTTCGTCCGTAGGATAATCGCTCCAGATCTCGTCGATCGCGTCATAAATTTCTCCTTCATCTTCGATAGCCTGAAGATTTTCCACTACTTCCATTGGTGCACCAGTTCTGATTGCGTAGTCGATAAGCTCTGCTTTAGTCATTGGCCAAGGTGCGTCACTTAAGTATGAAGCTAATTCTAATGTCCAGTACATAATTTTCTAATTTTTTGCAAAAGTATAAAATTAGCTTATATTATATGCTTTTTTATACTTGATTTTCAATTCTTTTTATTAAATTTTGTTCACCGTGTGCCTTCAGAAAGTGTTTAAGGTACTTTCCCCGGCTTACTGAGGTCATTTTCTCAAAAACCATTCCACAAATTTTTTTATGCCATTTTGGAAGTTTGTGTCAGGTTTGTAGCCAATTAATGTCTTAGCTTTGGTAATATCGGCATTGGTTTTCAGGACATCTCCGGGCTGCATTGGCAGATTTTTGCGGATGGCAGATTTTCCCAATGTCTTTTCGATCGTGGAAAGCATTTCATTTAAATTAATTACTTCACTTTCACCGAGATTAATGATTTCGTAAACGTCTGAATGATTTTCAAGATACTGAATCGACTTCAGAATGCCGTCAATGACATCATCAATATAAGTGTAATCTCTTGCGGTGGTTCCGTCTCCGTAGAAAGGGATTTCCTGATCTTCGGAAATGAGTTTTGTGAATTTGTGGATCGCAAGGTCGGGTCTCTGTCTTGGTCCGTAAACTGTGAAAAACCGCAGTTGGATCATATCTATTTTGTATAAATCATGATAAACGTGTCCTAAAATTTCACCACATTTTTTGGTTGCCGCATAAGGGGAAATGGGATTATCTACATTATCGGTTTCAGAGAAAGGAATCTTTTCATTATTTCCGTACACGCTTGATGAGGAAGCGCAGACAAATTTATTGATATTGAAATCTTTACAGAGTTCCCAGAGATTCATGGTTCCTCGGATGTTTACTTCTTCGTATTCTAAAGGTCTTTCAATAGAAGGACGAACTCCCGCAAGTGCAGCAAGGTGAATGACGGTGTCTATTTTATGGTTCTTAAATATTTCCTCCAACCCTTTTTTATCGCGGATGTCCTGATAATAGAGTATGTAATTTTCTGATTGTGAAAGAGAAATTAATTTTTTAATATCATTATCTTTTCCGGAGTACTCAAAATCCGAAAAATATTGAATAGCGTCTAAAGTATTTTGAATTTTTATCTGATAGCTGTAGAAATCATCAAAATTGTCAATGTTTATGACAGAATGTCCTTTTTTCAATAATTCCTCAGCAAGATGGGAACCTATGAAACCGCTTCCTCCGGTTATGAGATAATTCATTTGTTGGTTTTTAATTCCACAAATTTATTAAAATACTTGGATGCTCTTTTTATACTTTTGCTATAAATATCATAAATGATTAATTTTCAAAAATTATTCACCCTGCCAAAAGAAGAAGAGGAAGAATTTACTTTTCAGGAAATTGAAGAGGGAATCTATTTTCGCGGGCATAATCTCTGGCTTCTGGTGATCTCTATGGGAATTGCCTGCATCGGTTTAAATATCAACAGTTCGGCGGCAGTAATCGGAGCGATGCTGATTTCTCCTTTAATGGGACCTGTTGTAGGCATTGCATTCGGATTTTCTATCGGGAACAGACATCTGATAAAGCTAGGCGTTTTCAACTGGCTTCTGATGATTATCGTTGCCCTTTGTTCTTCCACTCTGTATTTCCTTGTTTCTCCTTTTCACTCGGAAACTTCACAACTGGAAAGTTTTAAAACAGCGACTATTTTCGACTGTTCTCTGGCTTTGCTGGGCGGTTTTGCCTGGTTTCTGGGAATTGTAAGAAAAGAAGCCATAAAAGTAATTGCAGGAGTTGCGGTTTCTACCGCCTGTATTCCGCCGCTTTGTACAGCAGGATTCGGGATTGCCAACGGAAACTGGGAATATTTCTGGGGCGGATTTTATTTTTACCTTATCAATTGTTTTTTTATTGCGGTAGGAACATGGATTCTGAGCCTTGTACTCGGTTATCAGAAGTACTACATGGAAAAAGGAAAGGCGGCGAACAGAAAGAACTCATTAATTATAAGTCTGGCTTCTGTTATTATTCTGCTTCCAAGTGTTTTACTCACGAAAAAGAAATGGGAAAAAGAAACACTGAAAGAACGGTCTGAAAATTACATCAGAAAGATCAGAGAAAATCATCCGGAACTCGCCATCATCAATTATGAATCTTTTAAAGAAAGTGAAAGCAATTTTCTGAGAATTACGGTGCTGAATGACAGTGTTTCCCTCAGTAAAAAAAGGCTGGATGAGCATAATGATCTGGTAAAAGATATTCATTTAATCTGGCAATATTCGCCACATTCTGAAAATATGAATAATCCGGACGTAAAAAAACTCCAGAATCAGATTGATGCTTTGAAAGAAGAAATCAGCAGACTGAAATCTGAAAACAAAATCAAATAAATTTTAAATTTTTTATATTTACTTAAACTTAATACAATGCAGTTTCAAGGGCAAATTTTAAAGATGACGAGCTTCCACGACGAGCCGATCCAATATTACCTTAATCTTTCCGGTGATCTTATCCACATGAACGAACTTTTCGGAAAAGAACTTACCATTAAACATACAGGTTACCAATGCGTAAACTGTGGCGAAAATAAACCGATTTACAGAATGGGCTTCTGTAAAAACTGCTTCTTTGAAAGTCCTTATGCAAGCGATACCATCATTCGTCCCGAACTTTCCACAGCGCATCTTGGAATTGCGGAACGGGATTTGGATATAGAAAAGGAAATTCAGTTACAGCCACATACCGTTTATCTTGCGTACACGGGAGAAGTAAAAGTAGGGGTTACGAGAAATACACAGATTCCTACAAGATGGATCGATCAGGGCGCTACATTTGCGCTGCCGATTGCGAGAACGGAAAACCGATATGAAGCGGGAATGATAGAGGTTGCTTTGAAGCAGCATGTTGCCGATAAAACAAGCTGGAAGAAAATGCTTCAGGACGATTTTGAAGATGAGATAGACCTTGCCGATTTTCAGCAGAAGATAAAAGAATATTTTCCTGAAGATTTCCAGAAGTTCTACAGTGAAGGCGAAAATATGTGGAGATTCGATTATCCGTTTGAAAAACCTGAAAAGGTAACATCCTTTACTCTTGATAAAAGACCTGAATATACAGGGAAGTTAACGGGAATTAAAGGGCAGTACTTAGGTTTCGACGGAGGCGAATTCATTAACGTAAGAGGACATGAAGGGTATGTAATTGAATTGACTGTTAAAAATTAATAGAATATTGAATTAAAACCAAATCACAAAAAATGAAAGGATGGGTAAAAAAATTATTTCTTGCTCTCGGAATCCTGCTGGTAATTGTTTTGCTGGCAAATCTTGGGCTTAATTTCTGGCTGAAAACAAGGCTCCCGAAATACATTAAAAACAACACGGATTACAAAGTTTCCTACAAAAGTCTGGATGTTGATCTTCTGTCGGGGAATATTCTTTCGACGGGAATTACCGTCAACAGCAAAAATCCTCAGAATTTCAATGTTATCGGACTTCAGGGTACAATTGATACTTTAAAGATAAGCCGTTTCGGCATTTATGATGCCATTTTCAACAAACAGATCAGCTCATCAGATTTACTGCTGTCCAAACCTAATCTGAATATTATTCTTGCGAAACCGGTTGATACAAAAACCGGAAAGAAAAGAAATCCGGTACGGTTTGACAACATTAGAATCAATGATGGAAATATCAGCATTTTCAGATTTACGAAACAGAAATTCTTTTCGGTGCAGGATCTGAATCTGTATGTTGAAAATCTTCAGATGACGGAAGAATCTGTAGAAGATAAATTGCCTGTGGTTTTCGATCAGTATTCCATTAAAGGAAGTAATTTTTTCTTCCGTCCGGATAATGTCTATGCTTTGGAGATTCGTAAAATTGAAACAACAAACGGACAGATGTCGATTGATCGGTTTCAACTGACGCCACTCGTTACTTTTGAGCAGTTTAAAAAATATTATCCTAAAAAGACGCAGCTTTTTCAGTTTAATATTGAAAAAATGGAATTCAAAGATATTGTTCTGAAAAAGAATAAAGTTTCTTTAGCAAACGCAAATTTTTATAATCCTGATTTTAAAGTTTATACCACCGATGCGGCTCCGGTAAAGCCTAAAAAACCAGTTAATTTTGATATCGATCTCGAAAATATTAAATTGAATAACGCAACTGTTCAGGTGATGAAACCTAACGGAGAAAAACTTCTCTACGCCCAAAAGGCAAACCTGAACATCAATACACTGAGATTTGACAAGGAAACAAGGGAAGAGTTGATTCCGGTAGGATATAAAGACTTTCATTTTTCAGCGCAGGATATTTTGTACTCCGATCATCAGGATTTTAATGTAAAAAGTTTCACGTTAAATTCGAAAAAAGGAGAAATCCGGAATATTTCCGTGGTTCCGAATGGTTCAGCAGCAGGAAAAACCTCAATGAATCTTGTAGCGAACTATATTGGTTTTACAATAAATAAATGGGAGTCCGTTGATAAAAAACTGAACCTTGATGTAAAAGATGTTCTGGTGGATCAGGTGAAAGGAAGCATCAAAGCAGGAGAAGTACAGGCAGCAAAAAAATCAGCAAATCTCAGTGGGATTCAGTTTCCGATAATCATCAGAAAAGTAGTGCTGAAGAATTCTGATATTACGTATGAGAAAAACAATCAGCCGTTGAGTTTTGCCCGTCTCAATGCAACCATTAATGATATTCAGCTTACCTCAAAACCGGACAACTCAGGAATCGCGGTTGATGTAAAAAACTATGCGCTTACTTCGGGCAATTTTGCTTACAAAACTGAGTTTTACAATATGACTTCAGGTGCTTTGAAGGTGGATAAAAATAACATCCGGCTCTCTCAGTTTGCGATGAAGCCTCTCGTTTCGAGAGCGCAGTTTATCAAAATGATTCCTGTGGAAAGAGATTTATACGATATTAAAGTAAATCAGATTACAGCAAACGGAACATGGGATCTGTTTTCTGACAATAAATCGATTAACGCTTCTAATGTAACCATTGAGTCTGCGGATGCCAATATTTTCAGAAGTAAAATCCCGAAAGATGATCCTAAAGAAAAACCTTTATATTCCAGATTGTTACGCTCTATAAAAATCCCGATGGTCGTTAATAATCTGAATCTTAGAAATTCTGTTCTCGTGTATGAAGAAGATACGCCTGAAAGTGCGGGGCCGGGAAAACTGACATTCAGCAACTTTAATATGAATGTTAAAAACCTCAACTCTGCCAAAATGAAAGGAAAACCGACAAGAGTGGATATTAAAATAGATTGTTCTTTTATGAAGCTTGCGCCGCTTTCTGTAAACTGGAATTTCGATGTTGCCGATCAGCGTGATGTGTTTGCTATTTCGGGAAGAACCACCAATCTTCCGGCGCAGGGAATCAACCCGTTTATCCGTCCTTATCTTCATGTAACGGCAACGGGAACCATTCAGGAAATGCTTTTCAATTTCAAAGGGAATCCTAAAGGACTGAACGGAAGTTTTAATCTGAAGCATAAAGATCTTAAAATTGCCATTTTAGATAAAAATAACCGTGAAAAGAAAGGATTTTTAACTGCCGTTGCCAATCTTCTGGTAAAAACAGATTCTGGAAAACTTCCTGAAGATGTACAGGTGGAAGATGTGGAAAGAGATCCTACCAAATCATTCTTTAACCTTTTCTGGAAGGGAATTGAACAGGGCCTGAAGAAAACTTTGATCGGAATTAATATAGACGGTGCCAAAAAGACAGTTGACAATGCCAAAAAGACTGTGAAAAATGTAAAAGAAGATGTGAAAGGCATGAAGCAGTCAGTAAAAGAAATAGGTCAGGAGATAAAGAATAAGCCCGATCAGAATAAAGAAGAGCAACCCAAAAAAGAAACTGAAAAGAAAGGATTTCTGAAAGGCATATTTAAGAAAAAAGAAAAATCCGGGACTGAATAAGTTCCGGATTTTTATCATATTTAAATTTAGAAATTGTAATCGTCGCTTTCGTCAATAGTGATGGCTCTTAAAAACTGATCGAATTCTTCGCCGGGATAATTGCTGTCTGCTCCGTAAGAATCGATGATCATTCCCATATTTCCTGCCGTATCTTTTACCAGATAAAGCACTGCATTATCATCAGGATTGCTGTCTCCCTCAAAACGGTACGTTTTCAGAACCGTTAATTCTGAAGGCTGATACACCTTGTCTGAATTTTCAAACTTCATTTCGCACTTTTCATTCATTCTGAACTCACGGTGTACTCCTCTTTGTGCCAATTTTGCCATTACCTGACTTAAGGTTGTCATTTTATCAATATTGTCTGTATTTTCCATAATAATATTTTTGTTTTAAACTACAATAATTAAACCATTGATCGCTTTGTTGTGGTATTGGCAAAGATTATATTTTTAAATTTTTTCAATATCTGTTAACAAAATTTATCGTGACAGAAAATGTTTGGGTATACTTTTTGCAATAACGAGAATATATAAATCAGACAGAATATGAAAAAAGAAGTCGGAGTTTTACTGGCAGGAGGAGTTGGTCTTTTGGCAGTATTAAGTATCATAGGAATAAAAAAAATATTACACAGAAAAGATAAAAAATACAGTGATGCCTATTCGGATTATCACAGACATTTCGAAGACAAAAACTATGACGATGAATATCATGGCGTAGAATTTTATGCACTGAAGTAGTTAAAAAATATATCTAAATCATGTTAAAATCCGGGGCTTTTAAAGTTTCGGATTTTTCTTGTGGAAAACTTTAATGTTAAAATTGATCATTTTATAATCATTCCACTCTAATTTTACATCATCAATGCAGAACGAAAATATCATAAAAGGTCAGGGCGCACAGCGAAATGTTATCAACCGTTTCGACCGATATACCTTTGAACCTGAAGAAGATGATTTCGAAACGGTAAAAACCTCTTTTACCGAAGTTTTCCCTAAAAGCATCGTCAATCAGGTAAAAAGTGATGATCTTCCGATGGAGTACTCCATGAATCCTTATCAGGGTTGTGAACACGGCTGTTCTTACTGCTTTGCAAGACCTACTCATGAATATTGGGGATACAGTGCAGGAATTGATTTTGAAAGGAAGATCATGGTAAAGAAAAATGCACCGGAACTTTTAGAAAAGTTTTTTCAGAAAAGAGGATATCGACCGGCTCCCATTCTACTTTCAGGAAATACAGACTGTTATCAACCCGCAGAAAGGCAGTTTGAGATTACCAGAAAAATACTGCAGGTCTGTCTGGATTACAGACATCCTGTCCATGTTCTTACAAAAAATGCTTTGGTTATTCGGGATATTGATATTCTGCAGCCTTTAGCTGAACAGAATCTTGTGTCCGTTTCTCTTAGCATTCCCACCATCAATGAGGAACTTCGAAGAAAAATGGAACCGAGAACCAGCGCTGCAAAAAACAAATTGAAAGCTATAGAAATTCTGTCTGAACACAAAATTCCTGTCAATGTCATGGTAGCGCCAATTATTCCCGGATTAAACAGTGATGAACCTTTAACCATTTTGAAAGCGATCTCAGAAGCAGGAGCGCAAAGTTTCGGTTACACTCTGGTAAGATTGAATGATTCTGTAGAGCCGGTTTTTGTCAACTGGATTGAAAATGCATTTCCGGACCGTGCTCAGAAAGTCTTAAATCTGATCCGTTCCATGCGGGGCGGAAAATTAGGTGAGAAAAAGTTCTTCGACAGACAAAAGGGAGAAGGAAATATTGCAGAAATGATTCATAATACCTTTAAAATAGGGCGGAAAAAGTTTTTCGAAGGAAAAGAATTTCCGAAACTTTCCACTAAAGGTTTTACAGGAGCAAAAGATCAGCAGCTGAGGTTGTTTGATTAACAGTTTCACAAAAATAAAAACCGCTCCAATCAGGAACGGTTTTTTTATAACTTTTTTGCAGTTCTACATATCCGTTACAGGACATTCGAAATCTTTGCTGCATGCAGCGCATACAATGATGTCTCCGCAAACGTACATACAAAAATCCGGTTCATCCGGAAAAGACTTAATTCCTCCAGCTCCTTTAATTCCTTTTAATTGACTTTTGTTTAATTTTTTTAAATTTTTCATATTTTTCATATTGTTTTAGTTAAAAATTTGATACTAATGTAAAGATAATCAAAATTTTAATAAATCAAACTATTGTGGGATATTTTTCACGAATAATTTATTTGGATTTAAATATTTATATCTGTTTCGCACTAAAAGGTGTAATTAAATAAAAAACCGGGCAAATTGCCCGGTCTGTATTTATTTTTTGATCAATCCTAATTCAATTAATCTTTCGTGTAAAAATTCTCCTGCTGTCGTATCTTCATACAGTTTCGGGTGATTTTCATCTACACAGTTTTCAAGAGCATTCAGTGACATGGAGCTCACAGGATGCATAAAGAAAGGAATTGAATATCTTGAAGTTCCCCACAATTCTCTTGGCGGATTTACCACTCTGTGAATCGTAGACTTCAGCTTATTGTTGGTATGTCTCGAAAGCATATCTCCAACGTTAATCATCAGTTCGTCCGGTTCTGCAATCGCATCAATCCATTCTCCCTTATGATTCTGAACCTGAAGACCTTTCCCCTGAGAACCCATCAAAAGAGTAATCAGATTAATGTCTCCATGAGCAGCAGCTCTTACCGCATCATCCGGTTCTTCCGTAATAGGCGGATAGTGGATTGGTCTTAAAATAGAGTTTCCTTCTGCAATTTTATCATCAAAATAAAATTCATCAAGACCAAGATACAGCGCCAAAGCTCTAAGAACATACTGCCCTGTTTTTTCCAGCATCTGGAAAGCTTCTTTCCCTACTTCGTTGAATTTTGGAAGTTCTTCAACGATTACATTATCAGGATACTCGCTTTTGTATTGGGAATCATCAGACACATATTGTCCGAAATGCCAAAACTCTTTCAGGTCTCCTTTTTTGAAGCCTTTTGCAGTCTCCTTACCGAATCCTACATAGCCTCTTTGTCCGCCAATTCCCGGAATCTCATACTTCTGTTTCGTTTCCGTTGGCAATTCAAAAAAGTTTTTTACCTCTCCATACAGTTCATCCACCAATTTGTCATCAAGAAAATGGCCTTTTAAGGCTACAAAACCAATTTCTTCATAAGCTTTTCCGATTTCATTTACAAATTTCTGTTTGCGTTCCGGGTCACCCGAAAGGAAATCACGCAGGTCTACACTAGGTATTTTATCCATTTTTAGAAATTTACGAACTGCTAAATTACAGATTTTTGCTTTATTGTAAGCTACGATTTTTTTTTCGTTTTATCAATATTTCATGAAATTTATTACATTTGATTTTTATAAATTTTTGAAATGTTATGAAATATATTATTTTATTTCCGTTTTTAATTTCTTTATACAGTGCTCAGAATTATTATGAAAATGGAAATAAACTTTATAAAGAGAAAAAATATGACAAAGCAATAGAGTTATTTACTTTAGCAATTAATACTGAAGATCATGTATCCGATGCTTACATGCTGAGAGGAAATTGTAAAGCGATAATTAATGAGGAAGGAGCTATGTCAGATTTAATTATTTCTAAAGAGCTAAACCCCAATAATTATTTGGTGTATTTTTATATAGGAAGTGAATACCTCATAAATGGCGATGTTATAAATGCTAAGGAAAACCTTGAAAAATCCATTTCTATTAATAATAAATATGCACTTGCAGTTGATTTTCTGTCAATAGCAATGATGGCTTCGGATAATTTGCAGGAAGCTTTAAAATTATCTGAAACTGCTGTCAGATTAGATCCAAACGGAGAAGATTTTTATCTTCATAGAGGAGTAATAAAAATGAAATTAGGTATGCTTGGAGATGCTATAAAAGACTTAGAAAAGGATCTAGGTAAAGGATCCGATGTAAATATATATTCTAATCTTGCAGTTTGCTATTATCAAATGAAAGATTACGACAATACCATCAACTTTGCAACAAAAGCTTTAGTTATTGAACCGAAATTATTGGATGTTTTACTATTTAGAGCATCATCTTATGACAAAACAGGCCAGACTAAGTTAGCCTGTAATGATTTTCAAAACGCAAAAGGTTTAGGAGCGAATCTATCTGATGAGAAAATAAATAAAATCTGCGAATAATAACAGAGTAAATTCTTTCTCCACAATGATACTTGCCAAAGACTGCTGAAAAACCAATCAAAATTTAAAATCTTGACAAAGGTTTAGTATTTATAGATTAAATTTGTATTATGAAAAAATATTCTTCCAAAAGAAGTATTCAGATACTTGCACACCTTCTTCAGCAATACGGAATTTCAGATATCATTGTTTCCCCGGGATCCAGAAATGCACCTTTGGCGATTCATTTTTCAGAGATCGACAGTTTCAACTGTTACAGTATTGTGGACGAAAGAAGTGCGGCTTTTGTAGGAATGGGAATGGCGATGAGCGAGAAAAAACCGGTTGCCGTTACCTGTACAAGCGGTTCAGCTTCCGTAAATTATTATCCGGCGATCACCGAAGCTTTTTATTCCAATATTCCGCTTTTGGTGTTAACTGCTGACAGACCAACGGATTATGTGGATATTTTCGACGGACAGACGATCCGGCAGAATAATCTTTTTCATCAGCATTCTTACGGAGATTTTCAGCTTTTGGAAGACGGAAAGGAAAATGCAGAAGACATTAATTTTGATATCATTAAAAAAGCCATTGAACTTTGTATTGAAAAACAGGGTCCGGTTCACATCAATATTCCTCTTGAAGAACCTTTGTATGAATTAATTTCAGAATTGCCGACTTTCCCGACGGTTGAAAAAACAATCAAACAGAAAGAATACGAAATTCCTTCTAACCTTATTGCAGACTGGAATACTTCGCAAAGAATCATGATTATTGTGGGAACCAAAGATCACAGTCCGGAATTAGAGAATCAGTTAACGCAATTGGTTAAAAATCATACGGTTGTGGTTTTGAGCGAAGCGAATTCAAATTTATACCACGAAAAATTTTTCAGGCATATAGACCGGTATGTTTTTAATTTTACGGAAGAAGATTTTAAAATGTATGCGCCTGATTTGCTGATTACAGTGGGACAAAATGTTGTTTCCAAAAAGGTGAAACAGTTTTTAAGAAAAGCAAAACCAAAGCAACACTGGCATCTTGATCCTGTATGGCAACCGGATACGTATTTTGCTCTAACTGAAAAAATTGAGGTAAAACCGGAAACTTTCTTTTCTAAATTATTGAAATTCGTTAATCTTGAGCCTAAACCTTATTTTAACCTTTGGGATGTTTTAAGAGATAAAAAAGATGCAAAACATGAAAAGTTCTTAAATTCCGTAGATTTTTCAGATTTTTATTTTTTCAATAAAACGGCACAGATTGTTCCTGAAAATTACAATATTCATTTCAGCAACAGTTCGGCAATACGCTATGCACAGCTTTTCGATTACGGCAAAAGAAGAATTTACTGCAATAGAGGAACTAGCGGAATCGATGGTTCCACTTCTACAGCAATGGGATTTGCAATCAAAAATTCTAATCCTACTTTGTTGATTACCGGAGATTTAAGTTTTTTCTATGACATTAACGGACTTTGGAATCAGTACATTCCTCCGTTTGTAAGAATCATGATTTTTAATAACGGCGAAGGAAATATCTTCAAAATTATTCCGGGACCGGGAAATGCCAATCCGAATACGTTAGACGAATTTATCACTACAAAACATCATAAAAATGCCGAGTATTTAGCCAAACATTTCGGATTCTCCTACACAAGAGTAGATGAAGAGGTAACTTTAGACCGTGTTCTTGAAAATTTCTTTAAACCGGATGTTCAGCCTAAGGTGTTGGAAATCAATACGCAGGCTTTGCATAATGCAGATATACAGAAATCGTATTTTAACTTTCTGAAAGAAAATTAAAGATCTAGATATTCTTCATTTCCGGGTAAATTGATAATCCTGTCCAAAGGATAAATGAAATTTTCATCAAAATCATTCATCGCGTTAATGATTTGGAAATGAGAAAATTGCTTGATGTTCTGTAAAGTGATCTCGGCTTCTTTTACTTTTTTGTGTTTTAAAAGATTTTGTCTCTGTACACCATTCAGAAGATACGTTGAAGGAGTAAACCAGTCTTTACCTTTTAAAAATAAAAGGTTGGAGTAGGAAGTGTCTGTAATGTGATTGTTTTTAACGATGATGATTTCTTCGGCTTTGGATTTCATCTTCATTTTTTCGAGCTCTTTCCGGTCTTCAAATTTAAAAGAATAATCGTAGCTGTTGTTTTCTACCAGCTGAAAATCGTCAATTTCAGGAATCGCATAAGGAATCATCTGGGTTCGGATTTTCTTATCAAGATCATACACGATTCTCAGCTTGAAAAGTCCGTCCTCATCATGGTCAAGATGTTTATAAATCTTGGCAATATCTATGGAGCCTTCCTTTCCAAAATGGGCGAAAGTCTGGTCTACACGCTTTTGATGAAATTCCAATAAAAAAATTTCCTGATCTTCTACTTTAATGCTTTCAATGAATTGGGACATAGATTTTGTTTTTCATTTCCTGATATTCGTCTTCTAACCTGCTCATGTGTGTAATTCCGCCTCCGCTTTTAAAGAAAAGCTCTTCTCCTTCTTTTTCAATAAAACGGATCATTACACAACTGTCGACATTTTTTCCGTCAAACCAACCGCAAACGCCTGTATAATATCCTCTTTCATAACCTTCTGCATCCAAAATAATTTCCAGTGTTTTAGGTTTTGGAGCTCCCAAAATAGAACCTGCAGGAAGCAGTTTTTTCATGATGCTTCCCAGTTTTCCATTAAATTCAGGTTTGATGTTTCCTGAAATTTCGGAACTCATGGCATATAAATCTTTTTGCTTTGTTTTGATGAAATCGATGTATTGAAATTTGTCAACTTTCACATCGTCTGCCACCATGCTCAGATCATTCCGGAGCAGATCTACCACCGTGTAATGTTCGGCTTTCTCTTTTTTATCATTTTTAAGAATTTCCGCTGCATTATCCAGAGAGGCGTCAATAGTGCCTTTCATGGGATAGGTGAAAATTTTTCCGTCGTTGATCTTTACAAAAGTTTCAGGAGAAAAAAATACGAAAAAATCTTTATAAAAAACTTTATATTTCGCCGAAGAATGATAAAATATTTCTTTTAGTGTTAAATTCGTCTCAATTTTAGTTTTTCGGGTATAATTTACCAGATAAGAATTTCCGAAGCGAATATTTTTCTGAACTTTATCGAATCCTGTTTTAAAGCTTTCCAAAGTTTCAGGATAAGAAATCCATTCTAATTTTTTGTTTAAATGAGGTTCTGTTTGTACGGTTGAAAAGTTTTGAAAATCAATTAATAAGCCCGAATTTTCAATTTCATCTTCTTTAAAGATTTCAACATTCTCCGTAAGAAAATCAATGATAAAAAAGTAGGGAACTTTCTGTAGTGAAAGTTCATCCATTTCTATAAATTTTTGATGATTCGCCGAAAACATTCCGCAAAAGTAATTATTGATGTTTACTTTTGCACAAAATTTTTTTAATGGAAAACAAATATCCACAGAAATCGGGATTAGATTTTATACTGAAGCAGGCATTTTTCTACTGGAATAAGACGCTGATTTTTCAGCTGATGTTTTCGGTGCTTTACTTTGCCATATTTTTCACCTCAATGTTTTTCTTTGCAGAAAAATTCGGGGTATTGGAGCAGCAGCAGCAACTTATCGAAGCCTATCAAAACGGGATGGATGCTTATCTGGCAAAAGCGGCGGAACTTGGACAAACGGATAATTCTCGGTATTTCAGCTATGCTTTACTGGGAACGCTGGTTTTCCTTTACCCTTTAAATCTTGGTTTTTTTCAGATTTTCCGAAAGATTGATTTAAAAGAAAAAATTGAGATCAGTGATTTACTGGCGGGTTACAACGGAACGAACTTTTTCAGATATATTTCGTACGGTCTGTTTTGGTTTTTGATCTATGCCATGATCTTCAATACCTTAATTTTGCCTGTTATCTGGGTTTGCATTACGATTTTTGTAGCACCGATGATGTTTTTCATGAATAGAACCATCTTCGAATCGATTTCTTTAAATTTTAAAGCACTGAAGATGTATTTTCTGGAAATATTTGTGTGTGTGATGGTTGCAGTAATTTTTAAATACATAGGATTTGCCCTGTTTTTTGTAGGAGGTTTATTTACATTTCCTTTCTGGAATGCGATGATTTATTCGCTTTACAAAACCATTTTCTCCGAAAAGGAATAAATTTGGAGTGATTTTAATATTATTTCTGCCAAAAAAAGATTAATTTGGTAGTAACAACATTAAAAAATCACACCATGTCAGAATTTGATGAATTTGATCAGCAGGGTTCTGTTCCGGAAAGGAATACAGGATCTATTATTTCTCATGCTTTTGAAATCTATAAAGGAATTTTTCTTTATGCGATTGCTGCAATGATCGTTTATGTAATTGGCGATTTTGTATTACAGTCTGTTACAGGTTATAATTCCTGGGAAGGCTTTAGCGGTTTCAGAGATATTGAAGATGGCGATTTTTCTCAATATAATTATTTGGCCCGACCGGGAGCTTCTTTGTATTATTCTGTTTCGAGTGTTTTTGGCATTCTGTTTTCTCCTATTTACGTAGGATTAATTTATATTGCCAATAAGTTTAATACTAAAAATGCAATAGAATTTTCTGATCTGTTTATAGGGTATCGTCAAAATTTAGGAAATATCCTTCTGTACTGCTTATGCACTACAATTATTTTTGGTATTTCCGCAGCACTGTGCGGGATCCCGTTCTTGTTTGTTTATCCACTTTTTCTTTTAGGTTATCCTATCCTTTTGTTTGAGAATGCAAATGCAATAGATGCAATCAGCAAGACTTTTAACATCGCAAAAGAAAATTACGGTACGTTTTTAGGTGCAGGTCTGTTGGGCGGATTAATTAGTATAAGCGGAATTGTTCTTTGCTGTATAGGCATCATAGCTACTTTTCCGTTTATCATGATCGTAATGTATTCTACTTACTGTGCCCATTTAGGAAAACCAAGACAAATAATAAACAACTAATGAATAAAAATGAACAAATAAGCAGCGTCAAAATAAAGCAGGTGTTTCTGCTGGCAATTATTTTGATATTGGCGGCATTAATCTGTTATAATCTTGCGCTTTTTATCCCTTCTGTATTGGGAGCAATCACCATATATGTGGTGTGCAGGAGATATAATTTTTATCTGCAGGAAGAAAAAAAGTGGAAACCGTGGCTTGCCTCATTAACGCTGATGTTTGCGAGTCTGGTTATTCTCATTCTCCCGATTTATTTTATAGGAGATCTTTTGATTGAAAAATTAGGAAATGCGCAGGCTTACATGGATAAGTTTAATGTATTTCTGGAAAAAATTCATACTTATATTTTCGATAAAGTAGGGTTTGATATCTTAAGCAAAGAAAATATGGATAAGCTGAAAAGCAGCGTAGGACAGTTTTCTACAAAAGCCCTCAGCGGAACTTTTAATACAATGACGGTAGTTATGTCGATGTATTTTATTCTTTACTTTATGTTGGCAAAACCTCGCTTTTTTGAAAGAATTCTATCCTCTTCAGCTCCTCTGAAAAGATCCAATGTATCTATGATCGGAGAGAAAATGAGAAAGCTGATTATGGCAAATGCGATCGGAATTCCCGTTGTTGCTCTCGGACAAGGAATTGTTGCTTTAGTGGGATACTTCATTTTTGGCGCGCCTAGTCCGGTTTTGCTTTTTGCATTAACAGCGGCAGCTTCTATGATTCCCGTTGTGGGGGCAGCGATTGTTTATGTTCCTGTCTGCGTTTATATGATTGCGGAAGGAAACACGGGAGCGGGACTCGGGCTGGCTGCCTATTGCCTTATTGTTGTCGGATTAACAGATAATGTGCTGCGTTTTACCCTTCTGAAAAAGCTAGAAGACATTCACCCTTTAAATACGGTTTTCGGGATTATTATGGGAATGAATTTATTCGGTTTTATGGGGCTGGTTTTTGGTCCTATTTTAATTTCATTAACTTTGCTTCTGATTCAGGTATACAGAAACGAATTTTCGGATGATGATACTCCTGATCTGCAATTGCCGGGTAAAGATGATGCCCTGGAGCAAAAAATCGATTTAATGGTATAAAATGGAAGACGGAATAAACCCTGAAATTTTAAAAGAAATCTGTTTCTTAAAAATGCCTTTCGGGAAATACGAAGGAACAGTTCTCGCGGATCTGCCGATAAGCTATCTGGAATGGTTTGCCAGAACAGGAATGCCCAAAGGAAAGTTGGGAATGCAGTTATCAACAATTTACGAAATAAAATTAAACGGTCTAATGGATTTGCTGACTCCAATTCGGGGTGGAACGGTGAATTTTGAAAAACCTAAAACAAAAACGTATAAATTTTAGCATAAAGTTTCGGCGGCATCGAAGATGCCGCCGAAACTTTTTTCAAATAGATGCTATCTATAAGTATGTTTTCTGCTAATTAATTGATTTTTCAGTAGTATGC
>NZ_QEHP01000139.1:0-58970 GCF_003094695.1 Chryseobacterium sp. HMWF035
AAATAATCCTATGTGTAAACTCCGTCAAAAGTACAGAAAATAGATCATTTTTTATCAAAGAATATGGAATTAAAATGTGGTATAGAATTATTTCTACTTTACAAATATATCAATTGAAAATCAAACAATTAAACAATAAAAATCATAATATTAAGCTGTCTTAATTTATGAATAATGACCGCATTTGTTTTTTTATTTCACCATAACGTTATAATTTCGAAACCGGAAATCAAAACAACAGACAAAAATTAATTTAAGCCGTTTTATAATCATTGAATAGAAAAGAAGCCCTAAAAAAGCACATGCAGATAAATTTTGAAAAGCTAATAAAAACATGATTCTATTCATAAATCTCACCACCTTCCTTAACAGGAGAAATTACTTTTTTGGAAGGCTGGTTTTTTAAAATTTAATTTTCAAAAAAGCTAATAACCATTTTTTTTAAAATGATAATAACCGTGAAGAAATAAATTAGTCCTGTATCCTACAGGTAAATTGGGAAGGAGGTTCTGAAATATGAACCTTTTTATTAAAGTTTTCAGTTTTAATCGAAAAGAGACTGTTCCTTACGGGCAGCCTCTTTTCTTTTTAAAACATTAAGGATTTACAAATCACTTCCAGCCTCCGCCTAAGCTTTTGTAAATATCAACAACTGTACTCAGCTGTTTTTGTTTAGCTTCCACCAGTTCCATTTTGGCATCCAAAGCATCTCTCTGGTTCAGAAGAACTTCCAGATAATCGGCTCTTGAATTTTTAAATAACTGGTTAGCAATATCTATTGATTTTTCCAAAGCATGTGTTTCTTCAGACTTCAGTTTGTAATACTGATCGATGTTTTTCACTTTAGACATTAAATTGGCAACATCCAGATACGCATTCAGAATGGTTTTATCATATTCGTACAACGCCTGAATCTGTCTTGCATCCGCCGTCTGAAAGTTCGCTTTAATGGCACTTTTATTAATCAACGGACCTGCCAGTTCACCCACCAGACTTGCTGCCATAGATTCCGGCAATTTTACCAGATAAGATGGTTTAAAAGCTTCCAGTCCTAATGTTGCAGAAATTTCAAGGCTAGGATAAAACTCTTTTCTGGCAGCTTCCACATCCAGTTTTGATGATTTTAACTCCAGCTCAGCCTGTTTAATGTCGGGACGGTTTGCCAGTAACTGTGACGGAATTCCCGTATAAACCGTCTGAGGAATCATCGACATGAAATCTCCTTTTGATCTTACAATCGGCTGTGGAAAACGTCCGCAAAGCGCATTGATTTCGTTTTCTTTTTCAGTAATTTCCTGACGGATGGTAAATTCCGAAGCCTTAGATTTTGCCAGTTCCGCCTCGAATTTTTTTACCGCCAGTTCCGTGGCTGCTGCAGCTTCCTTCTGAATTTTTGATATTTCCAAAGCTCTCTGCTGCAGTTTTGTGTACTGCTGAATGATATCCAACTGATTATCCAGAGCCAATAATTCATAATAATTATCAGCAACTTCCTCAATTAAGTTCGAAAGAACGAAATTCTTCCCTTCCACGGTAGAAAGATAATGTGCTACTGCAGATTCTTTCTCCGTTCTCAGCTTTTTCCAGATATCCACTTCCCAGTTTGCCATCAGTCCACCCTCAAAATTTCCAAGCGGATCCGGCATTTCTTTTCCGGGTTCTATTTCTGTGGTGGCATCACCTGCTCCTTCGCTGGTGTAGCGTCCTGCTTTTTTCACACCCGCTCCGATTCCTGCGGAAACAGTAGGTGTTAATCTTCCTTTTTTCGCCAAGACACCGCTTTTTGCAATTTCAATTTCCTGCAAAGTAATCATTAACTCCTGATTATTTTTTAAAGCAGTTTCTATTAAGGCTACTAAATTAGGATCTGTAAAAAACTGTCTCCAAGGGGTTGTTCCGCTGTTATTATTGGCATCACCCTGATCCTGCTGATTAAAATTCTGAGGAATATTTTCTTTCACCTCATCTTTTACCACGGTCGCCATGGGCGCCTTACAGCCTGCTAAAACAAGCGATAAGGCAATGGCAGCTATATATCTTTTATTATAAATCTTCATGTTTGTCGTCGTGTTGGTACGGTTCTGTTTGTTCTGTTAAAGGATTTTCCTCTTCATATTTTGCCAGTTTCGATTTTTCTGCGATTGTTCCAAAGATGTAATACAATCCAGGAATAATCATCAGTCCGAAAATAGTTCCGATCAGCATTCCTCCTGCTGCAGCGGTACCGATGGTACGGTTACCAATCGCTCCCGGTCCCGTTGCCAGAACCAATGGAATTAAACCTGCGATGAATGCAAATGAGGTCATCAGAATCGGGCGGAAACGGATTGCAGCTCCTTCAATGGCAGCCTGCGCTACAGGAATTCCTTCTTCGGCTTTTTTCTGTACGGCAAATTCTACAATCAGTACGGCATTTTTACCCAAAAGACCAATCAGCATCACCATTGCCACCTGAGCGTAAATATTATTCTCCAGTCCTAATAATTTCAGACATAAGAAAGCTCCGAAAATACCTGTCGGTAACGATAGAATTACCGGTAACGGAAGAATGAAACTTTCGTACTGTGCGGAAAGAATCAGATAAACAAATCCTAAGCAGACTAAGAAAATGAAAATCGCTTCGTTTCCACGGCTTACCTCGTCCTTAGAAATACCTGCCCAATCGATCCCAAAACCTCTCGGAAGGGTTTTATCCGCAACTTCTTTAATGGCTGCAATCGCCTGTCCGGAACTGTACCCCGGAGCCGGAGTACCACTCACCTCGGCAGAATTGTACATATTATGTCTGGTAATTTCGGAAAGACCGTACACTTTTTCCAGATGCATAAAGTCTGAATACGGAACCATTTGCTCCTTATCATTTTTTACATATAATTTCAAAAGATCACTCGGTAACGCACGATATTGAGGGCCCGCCTGAACGATTACTTTATAAGGTCTGTCGAAACGGATGAAACTGGTTTCATAGTTTGAACCGATTAATGTGGATAAATTATCCATTGCATTTTCAATCGTCACTCCTTTTTGCTCGGCAAGATCATTATCCACTCTCAACATATACTGAGGGAAACTCGCGGAATAGAACGTAAACGCAGAACCCAGTTCCGGACGTTTTTTCAGTTCTCTAACGAAGTCGTTACTTACCTTTTCCATTTTTTGATAATCTCCGCTTCCCGCTTTATCGAGCAGACGAAGCTCGAAACCACCTGCTGCACCGTATCCCGGAATGGAAGGCGGCTGGAAGAATTCTATATTTGCACCGGGAATATTCTTCGCTTTTTCTTCAAGCTTTTCTATGATTTCCGCGGCAGATTCTTTACGGTCTTCCCAGCTTTTAAGATTAATAAGACAAGTACCGGAGTTGGAACCCGTACCTTCGGTAAGGATTTCGTAACCTGCCAGTGAAGAAACAGACTGTACTCCATCTATATCTTCAGATTCTCTTAATAGTTCTTTGGCAATCTGGTTGGTTCTTTCCAGTGTAGAACCCGGAGGAGTCTGAATAATGGCATAAATCATTCCCTGATCTTCCGCAGGAATAAATCCTGAAGGCAATGAATTGCTTAAAAAGAATGTACAGGCACAGAAAGCTAATAGTAATGGTAAAGTGATTGTTTTTTTCTTCACCGTTTTGTTTAGCATTCCTTCATATTTGTTAGCTCCTTTTGTAAATAATCCGTTGAATTTATCAAGGAAAATAGTAATGGGAGTTCTTCTTTTGGCTTTTCCGTGGTTATTTTTTAAAATTAAAGCACATAAAGCCGGCGTTAATGTTAAAGCAACAACCCCTGAAAGAATAATTGCAGAAGCCATGGTGATGGAAAACTGACGGTAGAAAACTCCAACCGGACCGGACATGAAGGCAATCGGAATAAATACGGATGCCATTACCAGAGTAATTGCGATAATTGCCCCGCTGATTTCGTGCATTGCTTCTTCAGTCGCTTTTAGCGGAGATAAATGCTTCTCCTCCATCTTGGCGTGAACGGCTTCAATAACCACAATCGCATCATCCACCACGACCCCGATTGCCATAACAAGCGCAAAGAGAGAGATCATGTTTAAGGTAATTCCGAAGGCGGACATGACTGCGAAAGTACCTACTAATGATACAGGAACTGCCAAAGCAGGAATTAAGGTTGAACGCCAGTCTCCCAAGAATAGGAATACAACGATTGCCACCAAAATAAAGGCTTCAAAAAGCGTATGAACTACTTTTTCAATAGAAGCATCAAGGAATTTTGATACGTCATAACTGATGTCGTAATGCATTCCTTTCGGGAAAGTGGTTTTCTGCAATTCTTCCATCAAAGATTTTACATTCTTGATAACGTCACTTGCGTTGGAACCATACGATTGTTTTACCGTGATTGCCGCAGAAGGCTTTCCGTTTAAGGTAGAATAAATATCATACATGGACGATCCGAATTCTATATCGGCAACATCTTTCAGTCTGATGAATTCTCCGTCCGGTTTTGCTTTAAGAATGATATTTCCGTAATCCTTTTCGTTATTAAAACGTCCCGGATATTTTAAAATATATTCAAATGACTGCGATCTCTTCCCTGAACTTTCCCCTGTTTTTCCCGGAGAAGCTTCTAAACTCTGCTGATTCAGGGATTCCATTACTTCATCTGCTGAAATGCTGTAAGCCGTTAATCTGTCCGGTTTCAGCCAGATACGCATCGCATATTCTCTTGTTCCCAATATATCTGCGAAACCTACACCACTTACTCTTCTCAATTCAGACATTACATTGATGTCTGCATAGTTGAAAAGGAATTTCTGGTCAGCTTTCGGATCATCACTGTACAGGTTAATGTACATCAACATATTGGGTTCTTCACGGGTAATTTTCACCCCTTCACGAACAACCAATGGCGGAAGTTTATTAACCACCGAAGAAACACGGTTCTGTACGTTTACTGCTGCTACATTCGGATCGGTTCCCAAATCGAAAACCACCTGAATGGAAGCTTCCCCGTCGTTTCCGGCATCGGAAGTCATATATTTCATTCCGGGAACCCCATTCAGACCTCTTTCTAAAGGAATAACAACGGATTTAATCAACAATTCATTGTTGGCTCCGGGATAATCCGCCGTAATGTTTACTTTGGGCGGAGAAATGGACGGAAACTGGGTAACCGGTAATTTTACAAGGGATAAAACTCCCATAAATACGATAATCAAAGAGATTACGATAGACAGAACAGGTCTGCGAATAAATTTCTTAAACATAAAATAATGATGAATTATTAATGATGAATGATAAATGATGATTATGAAGTTTTTGCATAATCACGATCACGTATCGATTATCGTATTCTACTCTGCTTTTAATTTTAATGACTGAAGAACTTTTTTCGGATCCTGAACTTTTGTCTGAACTTTCTGATCGTCTTTTACTTTCTGAACTCCTTCCAATAAGATTTTATCTCCGGTTGAAAGTCCTGAAGCCACAACGTATACATCAGGAAGCTCATAAGCGATCTTTATATTTTTAGATTTTGCCACTCCGTTCTTGTCTACCACGAAAACATATTTCTGATCCTGAATTTCGTAGGTAGCTTTCTGAGGAATGATCAAAGCGTTTTTCAATGGTAACGTCATTCTTACTTTTCCGGTTTCTCCGTTTCTCAGAAGTTTATCCGGATTCGGGAATTTAGCTCTGAAAGCGATATTTCCTGTCTCACTGTCGAATTCCCCTTCAATGGTCTGAACCTGTCCTTTCTGTGGAAAAACATCTCCGTTTGCCATAACAAGATCCACCATATTGCTTCCTCTTGAAGCTACATTTCTCTGATAGTTAAGATATTCCGGCTCCGAAACGTTGAAGTACGTGTAAATATCGTTGTTATCGGAAAGAGAGGTTAATAAATCTCCTTCATCTACCAGACTTCCCAGTTTTAAAGGAATTCTGTCGATAATTCCTGAAAACGGAGCTTTAATATCTGTAAAAGACAGGTGAATCTGTGCCAGTTTTGCTTCAGCATTGGCTGCATCCAGCTTAGCTTTTGCCATCGCTCTTTCGTTTTTGGAAACAATGTTGTTGCTGGCCAATGTACTTGCATTTTTCAACTCAATTGTTGCCTGAGCAACTTCTGCCTGAGCTTTCAGTAATTCTGCCTGATATAATTTCGGCATAATTCTGAATAAGGTTTGTCCCTGACGAACAAACTGTCCCTCATCTACAAAGATTTTCTCAAGAAAACCTTTTTCCTGTGCACGAACTTCGATGTTCTTTACAGATCTGATCTGCGCTACATATTCTTTATCAATCACAGTATCCATCACAACGGGTGAGGTTACCGGATAAACAGCGGCTTCTTCTTTTTCTTCTTTTTTCTTGTTACAACCTGTGAACAATAAAATACTGCTTAGCGCAATGCTTGCGACAACTCTTTTAATCATAATTCTAGAGTTTATGTAAATCGTTAATGTTTTAAATATGAAAATGACAATAAGAGGATCGACGGAATAATTGATTGCCGGCAATTACAACGCAGGATTTTCCCACCGAATAGCTAATCGGCAGAAAACGGGTTTGAAAATGTGGATTTTAAATTCTGATAGAACGAATCAGAATGAATTTTTTAACAGAAGAATATTCTGATATACAGCTATGGATCGCTGATTTTAGTCTTTTGAAACTTTTTAAACCAAAAATATAGACCAAGGTGAAAACACTGGCGAAAGCCACCATTGCCTGAAAGGTATCGGACAACTGGAAATCGTCTTCTGCAAGTTCGAGCGTGTATGCATTGCTTACATCATCCGAAGCCTGCTGCATAGAAAGCTTTTCGTAGGTCTGGTTTAAACGGTTTGCTTTTTTGGGTAAATTATGAGAAGTGTGGGTGTAATCGTTTCGTAAAGTTTTGACATTGATCTTACTTTCTACTACAAAAAGCAGAAAAAGAGTGGTCAAAAAATATACGATATAGTTTCTCATGATTTCAAGGCACAAATGTAGACTTTAGTTTTGTTATATTTCAAGGCAATTGTGTGACAACTTGTTTACATTAACAATATTTAACACTTCTTTAAATTCGCTGAATTTGTTTAATTATACAAAAGCACACCTATCTTAAAAGGGATAAAAAAATTGATTACCAAATAATTAACATCATAAAAAATTTTATCTACCATTTGTGAAGTTCGTTAATACGATTTCTACGTCATACAATCCGCCCAGAACAATGTTAAATTATTGTAAAATTCCCATATTATTGATAAAAATAAAATATAATAACATTTATATTAAATTATTTATCACAATAAAAGAATATTTATTATTTTTACAACAAAATACCACCGAAAACTCTCATATTTTTTATCTGATAAAAACTGACATTAACATTATAACATGAAAAACAAAATCTTTATTTCAGGCTTCCTTCTTGCTTCTATTTTTTCTTTTGCGCAAGTTGGTATTAATACAACATCTCCCGATGCTTCTGCAGCTTTAGATGTGAATTCAACGAACAAAGGGATTCTCGGTCCCAGAATAAGTCTTACTTCTGCTACCATGCAGATCGGAACAGCGCCTAATGCCGCTGGTCTTTTAATTTATAATACGGGACCAACAATTACTCCCGGATATTATTTCTGGAATGGATCTGAGTGGAGGGTTTTTAACACTTCATCTTCAGGAAGCGGCTCGACACAGTCTCTTGCCAATGTGGAAAGTATTGCCGTAATGGGACCGCTTGTTGCAACATCGGATAACGGAAGAGCCGGATATGCTCTTTCCATCACGACACCGGACGGAAGATTTTCGGTAAGAACATTTATTCCTACAAATACAAATTTCTCGCAGGTAAATCTGCAAATAAGAAACAACACTACCGGAGTAGTGGAAATTATCTCCAACGGACATTATCTTTGGGGAGGAGCAGGTGGCTATCAGCAAAACCAGCTAAGACTTCCTGTGGGTGCATGGGCAGGAGATAATGCAACTTCAAGTGCGTCTCTTATTGACGCCACCACAGGAGCAAGAATCCAAACCGCATCTACCAATCCTTATTGGGGCGATCCCGAAACCTATGCAGGAGGTATGCCGGAACAGCGTTTGTACTCATGGACCACGAACGACGGAGCCGATAAAACATTTTATAAAATGTATTACATGATGGGATCTTCTACTCCCGGAAATGCAGGAAACAGTACAAACTGTCCTTCAGGAACCTGTAATACGACGAAAGCATTTTTCACTATTGACCAGATAAAAGCGCCATAGGATTCTAGAAACACATATTTGATTTTCAAGAGACGTTCCCGGAATGTCTCTTTTTTACTTTTAAAATGAGTGTTATTTATTTATTCAAAGACGGGCTTACTTTATCTTATTTAACATAAAATATTTTAATAACGGTAAAAAAGCATTTAGTTTTAATTAATTTATAAAAATTTAACATATTATTATCATAAAAAATTGTAATTTTAAGCATCATTACATTAATGAATCACTTAAAAATCACATCTTATTATGAAAAAATTATTGCGGATTATTACATTAACAGCTATAGTGGTCTTCACCATAACAGCATGTAAGAATCAGGTAAAAGAGGAAATTGTGGAACCTGAGAACAATGCTGCCGTAAAACAGGAACCTGATAAAATTACCAAAGAAGTTTATACAGATGAATCCGGAGAACAGCTGGAGGTAAGTTTTAATGAAACCCAACACACTGTTGTGGTGCATCTGAACGGCAAATCTTATGAGCTTAAAAAAAGCGATGAACTTCCCGAGTTTACAGCGGGAGACGCAAACTATCAATATTCTGATGTGCGTGGTGAGATTACTTTCCTGAAGAAAGATTACAATATGGTATTGTTCCATCACAAGAAAAGCAAAGCTTCTTCATCCAATACTAAAATGGCTTCTTATTAATCACGAAATTTTAAAATTATGAAAAAATTAATCACTTATTTTTGTGCACTACTCTTTATGGCTTTTGCGGCTTCATGCATGTCTAAGCCTTCCGCAACGGCTCCTTCTGAAAATAATTCTGATATCACCGGAAAAACATGGAAACTTACTGAACTCAACGGTAAACCTATTCAGCTTAAAAATCCTAAGGCTGTACCCCATTTTATGCTGAATACTTCGACAATGAGATATGAAGGTCATGGCGGCTGCAACGGTGTAGGCGGTACTTTTGAAATAAAGCCAGAAGTCATGCGCATTAAATTCAACCAGGGTATGTCTACTATGATTGCCTGTGATGATCTGGAAACGGAACGTGCATTTACGCAAGCGCTGCTTTCTGCTGATAATTATTCTGTAAACGGAAATACTTTAACTCTTAACAAAGCCAGAATGGCGCCTTTGGCAAAATTTACTTTAAAGTAATTATAAAGATTAGTATAGATAAGAACACTTCCTGATGACGGAAGTGTTTGTTTTTTAGGTTATTTGTTTTTATAGATGAGGCAGCAAATAAGCAATGTAACGTTTACAACTACCGAAAATGCATTGGTAAGGATGATGGGAAGTTCATCTTTCAGAAAGCCGTACCAGATCCAGAGAGAAACTCCCGAGATAAGTACAATAAGCATTCCCGAAGAAAGATCATCGGCATTTTTTTCTTTAATCACTTTTACCAATTGAGGAATCATTGATCCAGAAGTAAGAAGACCGGCGATTATTCCTAAAACATTTTCATTCATAGCTGCTATTTGATTAAGATATAGCAAAAATTATGGCAATTGTTAAAATAATTTTAAAATTTTCCCTAAATTCATCATAAACTTATTTTTTAGGAATTTTATTCAGTAATTCTTTTTAAAAAGATAATGATTTTCTCAATTTATAATAATTATCGTAATTTGCTTTATAAAACATAAATTATGGTGTTTCATCACATCCGGGATTATATTGTATGTATTGTCTTTTTGTTATTAGGAATTCAAAGCTATGCTCAGAATCATTCAATATCAGTTCTTGACAGTATTACAGATCAGCTTCGTGTTGAAGGAAATATTAATAAAAGTATCATTCTGAATAAAAATGCTTTAAAAGCCTATACCAGAAATTCAGATACTGAGGGAGTGATTAACGCCAATATTAATCTTGGCGGACTTTACTGGTATTTAAATGATTACAAAGTAAGTCTGCAGTATTTAGAAACCTCAGAAAATCTTTCAGAAAAAACAAAAAATCCTTTGCTTTTAGGAAAGCTGTTTGGGGAGTATGGAAGAAATTATGCTTCTCTCGGGTTATTGAATCAATCTAATTCAAATCTAAATAAGGCGATATTTTACGCTAAAAAAATTCAACAGAAAAAGCAAAGAGAAAAACTTCTTTTCTATTACTACACCTGGAAAATTGCCAATTTTGAAGAATTGCACCTTCAGGATTCTGCGGATGCCTTACAAAAGGACCGGAAAAAACTTGTTGTACAGCCTCTTACTTATGTATACACAGCAGAAAGATTTCTAAGTCTGAAAAAGCCGGATTCTGCAGAATATTATTTAAATAAGGCATTAAAAATATCCGATCAGTATAGTCTTTACCAAAAATCGATGACGTTTTATGCTTTCGGAAAACTGTATTTTTTAAAAAAGGATTATGATAAAGCTTTAGATTTTTTTAATAAATCTCTGGTTATTGCCCAAAAGCTTTCCAGAAAAAATGACGAAAAAAACATCAACAAATTTGTTTCGGAAGTGTATGAAAAGCTTGGTGACATTTCTAAAAAGAGCGAATATCTTGAAAAATACATCAAAATAAAAGACAGCATTGATGATGCAGAAAGGGAAGCTTTGGTAATCCCTGTAAAAAAGATTATCGACCGTGAAAAGAGAAATGAAAGAAAAGACAGAATTCAGCTTTACATTCTTATTACCATCATCATTATGTTGGCATTAGCGGTTATATTCGGGCTGAGACAGCGATACATCCGAAAGCAAAAAGAAAAGGAAGCCATCATCACGGAAACATTGCAGGAAACAGACAAACTGAAAAGTAAGCTGAATAATTCTCTGGACGAACTTACCAAACTTGCCAGTACAAATGATCCGTTCTTTCTGATGAAATTCAAAGAAGTCTATCCCGAGTTTTATGAGACATTAATCACGAGATATCCTCATCTTTCTCCCAACGATATCAGGTTCAGTTGTTTTCTCAGATTAAATCTCTCTACAAAAACTATTGCAACGTATAAAAATATTTCGATCCGAACGATAGAATCCAGAAAATACAGGCTCCGAAAAAAATTAGGTCTTCCTTCAGATGTTGATCTCAATAAATGGATGATGGAACTTTAGCATAAAATATAATAAAATCCTTAATTCGTTAAGGATTTTTCATTTCATCATCATGATAACTCTAATAATTCCGTGATTTATCCTCTACTGAAAAACTACTCAAAACAAAAAAATAAAATACTCAATATCAGCTCATTAACAAATTAAAGTAGATTTGCAGTATCTGTTTTTTTCAATATTGGCTATAGTTTTGCCCCGTTAATCGCATCACAAATTATCTATGAATATCATATCACAATAATTGATTTTCACATTTAAATTTTTGACATAATAAGGATTATATAGTTCACTGAATTTATAGCAAATAGATAGTGAATGTGTGTTCAGGAAAGTAAATATTATAAAGTTCATCCCACTTTAAATATTTGCTTCCTGTTTTTAATCGAAACAAAAACAAAGATTCTAAATACACTAAAAATGAAAAAAACAATTCTGGCATGTTTATGTATTATTTCATCTGTTACGGCTTTCTCACAAGTAGGTATTAATACCGCTCAGCCGAATTCTACCTTAGACGTAAATGCCAAAAACGCCACCGGTACTTCTGCCGCTGTCGACGGATTACTCGTTCCCCGTGTCGACAGACAAAGAGCCCAAAGCATGAAAAATGTACCGGTTTCCACATTAATATTTGTAAACAATATTTCCACAGGTTCATTATCCGGTACAGCGGTTAATATTGATAGTGTGGGATACTATTACTTTACAGGTGTGGTCTGGTTAAAGCTGATTACCGTTGATAAAGATTCAAATATCTATAATTCCAACGGAACTCTTTCCGGAAACAGATTGGTAAGTCAGGGAGCCAATACTTTGGCATTCTCAGGTTCATCCGTTCATTCCTTCTCTGTGGACGGAAGTACCTTTTCTGTAGACGCAGCCAATAACAGAATCGGAATAGGAACCACTACTCCACAAAACAAACTGGATTTAGGAGGCGGAAATGGCAAAAAGCTGGCGTTATGGAACAGTCCCGCAGGAGACGATTTTTATGGATTGGGAAATGCGCAGGATGTTCTACAGCTTTTTTCCGGAGCTAAACCGGATGGAGATCCGCTTATGACTTTGAATAAAACCGGAAAAGTAGGAATAGGAACAACTTCTCCTTCTACCGTTTTGGATGTTCGTTCGGCTTCAAAAGGAGCATTAAAAATTGCAGATGGTACACAGGGAGCAGGAAAAGTTCTCACTTCAGATGCCAATGGAGTTGCCACTTGGGTATCTCCTTCCACACAGGTTATTATAGGTTCAGGATCTAACGGAGGCTATAATCTTCCTTTTATAAAATTCAGCGAATACAGATACACAGGAGCCACCATTCAGTTACCTCCCGGAAAATGGATGATAACAGTGAGCCAGCTTGTAAAACCTGCGGGCGGATCTCTGTCTCCTAATGACTGGCTATTTGTAAGAAGCACCTTTTCTGAAGAAAATCTTACTACAATCGGACAGGCCGGAAACAGGTCTCCCGATGTAAAGTCTCCTGCCTTAATGAGTTTTAAAGTTACCGGACCGGGAACTTATGATACTGCTACAGGAACTATTCTTATCCATAATACATCTTCGGGAACAAAAACGTACCGATATATTGCCGGAAGTACAGAAGGCGGAATTTCATCTACTCCAATCTATCTGGACGCATTTGCCGGAGGATGGGCAGAAAATACAATTTATGCTACGGCAGTGAACTAAAAATATATTATTTGTTAGCGATTAAGGCTGAACTTTTATGAGTTTCAGCCTTAATTTTTATTTTTGAACCGCTCTAAAGAAATTTCCTCATGCAACGGAATGCCCTCTTCAATAAAATCATATAAACTTTTGGAAAAATAACAGCCGTTCAGAATCCCTCTGGCTCCTAAACCATTGAAAACATAAAAATTGTGATGGTCAGAATGTCTTCCGATAATCGGTCTTCTGTCTTTTACGGTTGGTCTGAATCCAAAATTGATGTCTTTAATTTCAAAAGGATGAGGATAAAATTCCATCAGCCCTTTTTTAAGCTGTTCAACGGCAGATTCGTCAATTTCCTGATGCAGCTGCTCTCTGTCATAAGTACCGCCGTAAAAATACAACTGATCATTTACCGGAAAAAGAAAATGCTTTTTCTTGATAGTAATATTTTCAGGAATTTTTTCTGAAAGCTCTACTTTGATATGATGACCTTTATTGGGGTTTACGGGAATATCGGAAAAAAAAGGATTATGCTTCACTCCCATTCCTTCACAAAATAAAATATTTTTGAACGTAAAATTTTTATATGTTGATCTTTCTGCATCTAAATCAGAATAAATAAATTTTTCAGCGATTAATTTTTCATTTTTTTCTAAAAAATCAAATAAACCCGTAAAAAATCCATTAACATTTAATCTTGCAGACTGATTAACCTTTCCTGAAAGAAAATCGTTTTTTACCACTTTTAAATGATCAAAATTTTTATCTAAAAATTGAGAAAGATCATCATTGTCTGATTTTTTCAGCCAAAGTGTCTGTTCATTTTCATCATGAAAAATTCTGTGGATAGGTGCATCTATAAGATAGTTTTCTCCTGTATAATACTCAATTTCTTTTAAAGTATTTTTAAGAAAATCGATCTGTTCCTGTGCTTTCCAGAAAGTGGTGAACTTTTTAAGGACAACAGGATTAATGATTCCCGCAGAAACCTGCGAAGCACTCTTCTGTCTTTCCGAAAACATGACAAAAGACCTGTTGTTTCTAATTAACTGATGTGCAAAAAAAAGTCCCGCATATCCGTCTCCAACGATAATATAATCTACATTCTTCATAATAAAAAAACCTGAGTAAAAATACTCAGGTTTTCTATAATTATCAAGTGAAATCTTAGTAATTCCACATATCATTTTCCATTTGAAGGATCTGCGCCTTAATTCTGTCGCTTTCGTCAATCTGATCTTCAGCATCTCTTGGAATATAGTCTTTGATAACTCCATCACCTAGTCCTGTTGAAGATTTGAAGATAACAGAAGAGAATCTTCTTGCGTTAATTAAATCATCAAAAGATAAGTCAGCAGATGAATTTTTTCTGTTGAAAACGAAATTATTCGCTAAAATATCTCTTGCATTAGGATAATAAACCCAAAAAAGATCAATTAAATCATTAGCTCCCGGTAAAGGCTGTCCATCCGGAGTCGTTCTACCAATTAATTTTGGATCTGGTCCCATTGCAGCAATTCCTAAAGGTCTGTACTTCAATTGTCCATCTCTTTTATCGATAAACCACATACCGAAGATTTTTAAAACTTTAACCTTTTCAGTTGTAGTTTCATAAACGTCAGTAAGCTCTTTTTTCTCCTGCTCGGTTAGCTGACGTCCACTATTTAAGATATTAATCGCTTCATCATCAACTCTTACGTCAACCAATCTTGTCTTGATTTGTTCAGGAGTAAGTCTCTGAACGAAATTCTCATCGTCATAAACTTCTTTAATGTCTCCATTTAAAGCACCGTCTAACAATAATTTATACAGAGATTTTGTTTGTGTAGCTAATAAACCATCAGGGTTGTTATAATAGAAAGGCTGATTGATTTTGTCATTCATATCTATAACTTCCCAAACAAACATGCTCTTTAAGATATCTTTATCCTCAACAAATCCGTATTCTAAAGGTTTTACTTTTTTGTCAATAAGAGTATCTCCAACTTTCATTTTGTTCTCAGCTCTCATTTTTCTGAATTCTTCAGGAGAAGAAGCATTCAGAATAGTTTGGGAAAACATCAATCCCGAAACTACTACTAAAAGACTGCTAATATATTTTTTCATAATTATTTGTTATTGAACATTAATTAATACCGGTGAAATATTCGGAACTATTGTATTTCCTAATCCAGTAGCTGTTGCTTTAATATCAAAGATATAAACGCCATCTCCAGGTCTTAAGTTTCTGAACATTCCCGCTGCTCCTTGTAATGAATTACCCTGAACCTGCATTGATGCTCTACCCGGAACTCTTACCATGAACGAAGTCACGTTAAATGATACAGGGAAATCAAAATCTGGAATAACAGCCTGAAGTTGCTGATTTTCAACAGAACTTGCTGGTAATGTAAGAATATTCTTACCTCTGATTTGTCCTTGTGGCGGCGGTACATTTTTAATTCTGTATTCGAATACCTGAGAAATTGATTTTCCATAAGGATCCGTTCCAGATAATGTGATTTTAAGAATACTTCCTGCACCTGGTCTAACATCCCACTTACCTGGTCCTGTACTCTTAACAGTAGCTCCCGGAGCAGATAATGAAAGTTTAGCATTGTCAGCTCCTAAGATAGATCCTGAAACAGGGTTATCTAAGTTTCTGTACATCACATTCATTTTATCAGCAGAAAGCAATAAACCTTTTTGAAGCTTAACTTCCTGTGGTCCTGCGATTACATTATAAGTATGTGTGAAAGGGAAGTTTTGAGCTTTTCCAGTCGCATCTGTTAATGTAATATTTCCGCTAAATGTTTTTGGTCCAATACCACTTGTATTAAGTGAAGCTGTTCCTTTTCCATTTTCTACTTTTATACCAGAACTCATAGTAATTTTATTACTATTAGAATAGTTTCCTAACATTACAACTGCTTCAGCCGGTTTTCCTGCAATTACATCTACAGGCGCAGAAACAATAGCTTCATAGCTAGTAAATTTAATACTTGCATCCACTTTTTCCTGTAGCATTAATGCCAATGCATCAGACTGAACGTTTCTTGCATCATTCTGAATAATTTCTAAGTTAGAAATTGCAGCAATTAGCGGCTGATGATAAAACTTGTTTTGGAACCAAGTTTTGTCATTTGGAGATTTTCCTTTTGGATATTCGGCAATTAAAGATTTATTAGCTCTTTCAACCAAATCCTTCAATTGCGGATTGTTTCCGAAAGTAGCGTTAATGTAATTTCTTACATCATCAATTTTTGCTTTTAATTCCAATGCACCTTTTGACGGTGTGTTTTCATCTCCTTCTCTGAAAAAATATTCAGTTGTAGCTTCATTATTATTAAGCGCCGCAAAGTTTTCACTTACATCAACATCTTTTCCCTGTGCATCTTTATCGTGAAACTCTGATTTCTTCTTAAGAACATCTTTAATTTCCTGAGCAGATTTTACCAAAACATTGATCTTATCTCTAAGAACCTGATACTGAGCCCATGGCTGCGCATAAGTATCCGGAACCTGCTGAGCTTTAGCTTCAAGAGTTTTTTCAAAAATCTTTTCGTTTTTTCTTTCAGTTAAAGTTCTTGTTTCATTAAGAGCTTTAGTAGAGTCATAATATGACCTGATGATTTCCGCATCAATATTTAGGGCCATCATAGCGATGAACACCAAATACATCAGGTTGATCATCTTCTGACGAGGTGTCTGTTTTCCTGCTGCCATTCTCTTTTCTTTGTTTTTTGATTAAGTAGTTAATTTAAAAATGGTTTGGGAAATTAAGACTTCATAGCAGTTAGCATACCACCATAAACTCTGTTTAGATTGTTTAAGTTTGAAGTTAAACCTTGTAGTTCCTGATTGAATTTTTCTGATTGTTCAGCAGATTTCTGCATATCTGCAACATATTTGTTAGTAAACTCAGATTGTTTTTTAGTGCTTTCCATTTGCATTGCATATAAAGCATTCATGCTTTCCATGTGCTGCGCTGCTTTATTTAACTGCTCGTTATATTTATGAGTAGAAGCAGAAACATCAACAGTTTGGTTGATCTGATCTACTGAGCTTGAAAATTTATCGATTCCTGTTCTTAATCTTTCAAATAACTGAACATCAAGTTTAGCATCCTGAAGCATTTTGTCTAATTTGGTAGAAAGAGAGTTTTCTAATTCAGCAAATTGAGCAGAGTTGCTTTTAGATACATTTGAGTGTAATGGATTTGGGTTTGCGTGTTTATCTAATAATTCAGGATAAACGTTTTCCCAAGCATAAGACTCCTCAGATTTTGGCGGGTCGAAAGCGAAAATGATGAAGATGATAGCTTCCGTAATAAGTCCCACTGTAAGGGCCATGTTTCCGTTAATTGGTCCCAAGGTAATGTGAGTAATTTTAAGCCAAGCTCCAAGAATTACAATTGCAGCACCGAATGAATAGAAGAAATTCATCCAAGCATCTTTAGTCTTAAACATATAAGTTAGTTTTTTTTAATGTTAAATAAAATTTATCGAAAAATAATGGTGATTGAATTATCTGTTAACTTTTCTTGGTTTAACAGCAGCTTCAGGAATATCCTGTACAGTTCTGAATCCGATATAACTTCTTGCAGAGTCTTTTCTTTCCCAGTCTCTTGCACCGTTCATAAGCATATATCCTACATCTTTCCAAGATCCTCCTCTGATAGATTTCTTAGTATCTGCCAAATCTTTCGTAGAAGGATTTAAAGTAGATGAGAATCCGTATGAAGAGTTGTTGTAATCAGATGATGTCCATTCAGAAACGTTTCCAGCCATATCAAATAACCCAAATCCATTTTTCTTAAATTTCTTAACTGGAGCTGTATATGTATAAGTACCTTTTTTGTCGTCTTCCATATAGTTACCTCTCTTCGGTTTGAAGTTTGCCAAGTAGCAACCTCTGTCGTCCATTAAGTAAGGACCTCCCCAAGGATAAGTAGCATTTTGCATTCCTCCTCTTGCAGCATATTCCCACTCGATTTCCGTAGGCAGCCTGAACTGCAATGGTCTTTGTTTTCTTCTTTTTAAGCTTTCGTTATAATCAGATTTCAATTTAGATCTGAAGTTACAGTATGCTCTTGCCTGATCCCAGGTTACCCCAACTACAGGATAATCTTTGTAAGCTTTGTGCCAGAAATACTGCTCAAACAAAGGCTCGTTATAAGCAAAATGGAAATCTTTTACCCAAACAGTAGTGTCCGGATAAATGGCAATGCTTTCGCTTCTAAGATAGTTTACCCCTCTTTCTTTTTCAGCCATTGCTACATCCATATCTCCCCATCTGTAAGTATACTTCAATTTACTAACGTCAAGGATTCTTTCATTACCGATTCTTGAAGAAGCTGGTAAATACATAGATTCTAAAACTTCCGCATATTCTACATCCGGATATTTAGATGTACTCCAGTGCAAAGGAACTTTCCAGTCGATTTTTTTCGTTGGATCGTAGTTTCCTTCGTTTCCACCGCCTTGTCCTTCTAAATATTCCTGATATGGTGTTAAATTCTCTTCTTTCTGAGCAAGGTATGCATAATCTCCGATGCTTGTTCCTTTACCTTTACCTTCACCACCTTCTCCGGCAGCTTCAGCAAGTAAAGTTCTTGCGATAGAATCTCTTACATAATTGATAAATACCCTGTATTCCGCATTAGTAGTTTCTGCTTCATCCATGAAGAAAGAAGAAACAGTAACAGTTTTTGCCGGAGCCTTTTCAGGACTGTTTGTGAAATCCTGATCAGTTAATCCTGCAACAAACGATCCTGCAGGAATAGCTACCATTCCGTAAGGTCTTTCTGCAACAAATGATTTTGTTTTTTCTCTAGGTATCAATTCTCCTTTTGTTCCCGGTTTACCCACTGAAGAGGCTCCCCCACCTGAACAAGATACCGATGCTACCGACGCAGACAATAATAAAAGAAATATCCTTTTCATGTTAATTTTTATAATTAAGCCGTAAATATATAATTTTTTTAAGAAACTTTTAAGATTTTTTTTGAAATAACGGAAGAAATCTAAATTTATTTTATTTACAAGTAATTTTTATTCTACCGTTACAGATTTCGCAAGGTTTCTAGGCTGGTCTACGTTAGCTCCGCGATACACTGCAATATAGTATGCCAACAACTGTAGAGGCACTGATGCAACGATTGGAGAGAAACATTCTGATGTTTCCGGAATTTCAATAACGTAATCTGCCATCGCACTTACCTGCGTGTCTCCTTTATTTACAACAGCAATAATTTTTCCTTTTCTTGCTTTAATTTCCTGAACGTTGCTTACAATTTTATCATAATGTCCTTTTTTAGGAGCAATGATAACAATAGGCATATTTTCATCAATTAAAGCAATAGGACCGTGCTTCATTTCTGCAGCAGGGTATCCTTCAGCATGAATATAAGAGATTTCTTTTAATTTTAAAGCACCTTCAAGTGCTGCAGGATAGTTGTATCCTCTTCCTAAATATAAGAAATTTGTTGCACTTACAAAGTCCTTCGCGATATTTTGTACCAACTCGTGAGTCGTTCCCAAAACATCTTCTATTTTTTTAGGAATGGCATCCAGTTCAGCAATTAAGCTCATGAATTCAGCATTTCCTAAATTTCCATTATGTTTTCCTAATTTCAGAGCTATTAAAGAGAGAATGGTTAACTGTGCGGTAAATGCTTTTGTAGAAGCTACTCCGATTTCAGGACCAGCATGCGTGTAAGATCCAGCGTCTGTAATTCTTGCAATAGATGAATCTACGACATTACAAATACCATAAATAAATGCTCCTCTTTCTTTAGCCAATTTTAAAGCTGCCATGGTATCTGCAGTCTCTCCTGACTGAGAAATAGCAATAACAACATCTTTATCTGTAATAATCGGATTTCTGTATCTGAATTCAGAAGCATATTCTACTTCAACAGGAATTCTTGCATATTCTTCAATTAGATATTCTCCAATAAGTCCTGCGTGCCAAGAAGTTCCGCAAGCAATAATAATGATTCTATTGGCATTTTTAAATTTCTCGATATGATCCCAGATTCCTGCCATTTTTATAACTCCTTCATCTACAATAAGTCTTCCTCTCATCGTATCATGAACGGATTTAGGCTGTTCGAAAATTTCTTTTAGCATGAAATGTTCATAACCTCCTTTTTCAATCTGCTCTAGACTTAATTTAAGCTCCTGAATTTCCGGTTCAATTTTAGAGTTCTCACTGATGGTTCTGATGTCTACTCCATTTTCAAGAGAAATCGTTGCCATGTGACCTTCTTCAAGATAAATAGCCTCTTTCGTAAATTCTACGAACGGAGATGCATCTGAAGCGATAAAATATTCTTTATCTCCAATTCCTATTGCCAAAGGAGATCCTAATCTTCCTACAACTAAAACACCCGGAAAATCTTCATGCATTACTGTAATCGCATATGCTCCATATACTTCATTAAGGGCATATCTTACTGCGGTAGGAAAATCCATTTCAGTATTTAAATCCATAAAATACTGTACTAGATTTACTAAAACTTCCGTATCTGTTTCAGATTTAAATGTAAATCCTTTTTCAGTAAGCATCGTTTTAATCGTATCATAATTTTCAATGATCCCATTATGAACAAGTGCTATTTTTCCGTTATTGGATAAATGTGGATGAGAATTTCTGTCGCTGGGAACACCATGTGTAGCCCAACGTGTATGTCCCATACCAATTTTTGCAACTCCTTTTAACTGACTGGAAATATTTACCAAATCATCTACCTTACCTTTTGTTTTCTCAACTTCAAGTTTATTCTCCGCATTTTCAAGAACAATTCCGGCACTATCGTACCCTCTGTATTCTAATCTTCTAAGACCGTTAATTACAATATCGTAAGCGTCCTGAAAACCTGTATATCCAACGATTCCGCACATATTTTTATCAAGTGTATTTTAAATTATTTTGTACCGTAAATTACTTTTAACTGAACCCTGTTCGGATTTCCTGCCTGCGATCCCACAAAAACAGCTCTGTATGTATTATATGGTGTTGTAGTGAATTTATATCCTGCTAAACTGGTTCCATCAGAATTAGTCTGGAAGGACCCCATATCAATTCTAAAATATTTTGTAGTATTATCTGCTGAAGTTTCTACAAAATCTTTAACCGATTTGGTAACTATAAAATCATAATATGTAGGATTTTTATCATAATCAAAAATCTTATAAATACTATAATTGTTAGAACCTGCTAAATTTAGTATATCAGAAGTAAAAGCTGTTATAGTTTTATCTGGGGTAGATGAACTGAGGTCTTTATATTTTTGCACAATCGTAAGTTCTCTTGGCTTAGCCAAATTATTGTTCCAATCTGTAGGATCTGTATATATTCTCACTTTAGCACTAATTATAGCCGCTTTGTCGTTTTGATACAATTGCTTAAGCTGATTAATAGTTTCATCTGGAATTTTAATACCTATTGATGGACCTCCCATTCCCTGTAAAAATAATTTCGGAGCACCATTACTTTGATTTCCAATTGTAGCCGATGCCCATGCAGAACCAGTTCTGTCATATTGATATTGCCCAATATGTGTATTGGCAGAACCTAATGCAAATGAATATGTTGTCTGCGGTCTTGTAGTAGTCCCATTTTCTGTTTTATCATACTTATAGTACATGATAAGTTCCATGTCGTTTGGTGAGAACTGGAATAAATATCCATCCTGTTCGTCAACAGAAATTCTAAGGCCCTTAAAGTATCTTATGAAATTTGAAGCATCCTGAAGTTCAGGCTGATCTTTCTTAGCTATAATTCTACTTTGGAAAAAATTTTTATCCAACGGAATTCTGATTCCTGGAGTTGATGCAGTAAATAAAGCTGCTCCGCCATCATCTTTGGTAATAGCAACAGAACTCACATATCCTTTAAACTGCTTTGATCCCAAATCTGAACCAATATCAAAAGTCTGATTAGATTTGGCACTATCAGAAACACCTTTTAAGAATGTATTTACTTCATGAACTCTTAAATTAAATGTTTTTTTCGCCTTCCCAAATTTTAAAACAGGATATGTATTTACTACTTTTTTAGCATTAACACTCCCGTCAGCGGCTGTAGTGTAAGTATAGCTGTCATCCACTGTATTGGTTGTAACACTGTCAGTAGCATATCTTGGTTTCATAACCAAAACTACAGAATCGACTACTGCATTTGTTCCAAAATCAGGATCGTATGTTGAGAGTCTAAGCTGCGTTAGATAAGAAGCTTTTTGCATTCCGAATTGCCCTTCACTGAAAGCACCTAAGACAGCATAAGTTAATTTTGAGGCATCACTTCGGATACTATCATTATTGTTTATATTGAATGCAGTAACATCAAAAGATTTTTCATTTCCCTGTGCAGCACCATCTAAGAATAATTGCTCACCCAATGTATCTGCATCCGGCTCACAATTATAAAGTAATGCACTTCCGAAAACCACCATAGAAAAAACGGTGATTGCTTTTTTAATAGTATGAATCATTAAAAATGTGTTTTTTAATAAATTTGATTTATAGAATCTACGTCAAGATATTCCGATTTGGGAGTAGAACTTTCGTTGAAAGCTTTATCTAAGTCTTCATCTAAAAATTCATCTCCTTTTACAACCATATCTACGTAGTTCATGCTTTCGATCACAAAAGATTTTACACTCGGATTATCTAACGCTTTTAATCCTGAAATATTATCAAACTTCAGTTTTTCGTCGATATTGGAAGCTAAAGATGCATCTTTCTCATTGTATAATGAAAGAACGATTTTGGCATCCTTGAAATAAGTATCTGTTTCGTAATAGGTTTTCAGATAAATCGGAACAAAAGAAGCCATCCATCCGTTCAGATGAATAACATCCGGAACCCAATTCAGTTTCTTAATGGTTTCAATTACTCCTCTGGCAAAAAATATTGCTCTTTCATCATTATCCTCAAAAGGCTGTCCTTCATCATCAAAATAATATTGTTTTCTTTTGAAATACTCTTCGTTATCAATAAAGTAAACCTGAAGTCTTTCCCCCGGAAGAGACGCTACTTTAATAATAAGAGGCTGATCCAGATCATTAATAATAATATTCATTCCTGAAAGGCGGATCACCTCATGAAGCTGGAATTTTCTTTCACTTATTTGTCCAAATCTTGGCATAAAAACTCTTACATCATTGCCTTCTTGGTGCATCTTAAGTGCCATTTTGTTTACCACTGCAGCCATATTTGTATCTTCCTGATATGGATACATCTCTGTAGTAATGTACAGTATTTTTTGATTCGGCATAAATTTCTATCTAATTTTTGTAAAAATGCTTTAATGTGCAAAATTACGAAAAAACATTCATTATTATTTTAATTAACATTTTTTTACGATAATTCCCTTTCTAAAATTATTAAAACTAGGACTTCATGTGTCATAATTATATGATATTTTTAGTATTTTTGAATTACTATTAAAATAAACTATGGAAGTTCTAAAAAGTAAAAAAGTTCTTCAGGATTTCATTGAAAGACAGAAAGAAATGGGCAAAAAGATAGGTTTTGCACCTACCATGGGAGCCCTTCATGACGGACATTTATCACTATATAAAGCAGCCAGAGAAGAAAATGATCTGGTGATATCATCAATTTTTGTTAATCCTACCCAGTTTAACAATCGGGAAGACCTCGAAAAGTATCCCCGAGATATCAACAGAGATATTTCCATCCTTGAAAAATCCGGTCTGGTAGATGCTGTTTACATTCCTGAAGTTACAGATATTTATCCTGAAAAAACAGAAAGCAAGCATTATGATTTTGACGGACTGGAAAATGAAATGGAAGGAAAATCCCGACCGGGGCATTTTGACGGTGTAGGAACGGTTGTAGAAGAACTTTTCAGTCAGGTAAAGCCCGATAATGCTTATTTCGGAGAAAAAGACTTCCAGCAACTGGCAATTATCAAAAAAATGGCTGAAAAGAAAAAACTTCTCATCAATATTAAGGGAGTTCCTATTTACAGAGCAGAGAACGGACTTGCTTTAAGCTCCCGAAACCAGAGACTTCATGAGAACCGAAGAGTAGCCTCTGCTGTTATTTATGAAACACTTAAAAAAGTAAACGATTGGTTCAGAGTCATCACCGTTCCGGAAATCAAAGCCAGAGTGCAGGATATTTTTGATCAGCAGAGAGGAATGCAATTGGAATACTTTCTAATCGCTGATGAAGAAACACTGAAAGAAACAGACTTTTTTTACAAAGACCGAAAATTCCGTGCATTTATTGTAGTTGTTGTGGATGGAGTAAGACTAATCGACAATATGCCTCTGGATTAATTCAATCAAATTCAAAATCATCTTAAACTAACAAGCGTTGCTCTCATAGGCAACGCTTGTTAGTTTCACTCTATGCCTATAAATGAAGGTAGATTATATAAAAAATCAAAGGCTTCTTACGAAGCCTTTGAAACACCAAATCACAAAATATTAATATGAAAAAAATTTACTTTTCAGTAAACTTGTGACCCGGCTGGGATTCGAACCCAGGACCCATACATTAAAAGTGTATTGCTCTACCAGCTGAGCTACCGAGTCGGTCACTTAATTTGAATTTACTTTTTAAAAAGTAATATTCTTTTTTTAAGAGCTGCAAAGATACAAATTATTTTGTTCCTGCAAAATTTATTTTTCAAAATCAAAGGCTTCTTGAGAAAGCCCTTGAAACACCAAATCACAAAATATTAATATGAAAAAAATTTACTTTTCAGTAAACTTGTGACCCGGCTGGGATTCGAACCCAGGACCCATACATTAAAAGTGTATTGCTCTACCAGCTGAGCTACCGAGTCGTCACAATTAATAGGATTAAATATAAAATTAAAATTCTAAACTTTACTATTAATTATTCAAATTTTCTGCATTGTGCCTGCGACTGGACTCGAACCAGCACATCCTTAGGAAACCACCCCCTCAAGATGGCGTGTCTACCAATTTCACCACGCAGGCAATAAAAACTACAAAAATCCAGTAATCTTTTTTGCTTGTGACCCGGCTGGGATTCGAACCCAGGACCCATACATTAAAAGTGTATTGCTCTACCAGCTGAGCTACCGAGTCGGTCACTTTATCAACGATTAACACAGTGATAATGTCCCTCGTTTTTAGTGGTGCAAAGATATGAGTTTTTTCTTTATCTCAAAACTTTTTTGCAAATTTGTTTAAAAAAAATTCATGATAATTTCACTGGTCGGATACATGGGAAGTGGCAAATCTCACATTTCCAAAATATTAAGCGATAAACTCAATTTTAAATTAATTGATCTTGATAAAGAGATTTCCAAAAGAAACAAAATGACAATCCCCGAAATCTTCGATAAAAAGGGAGAAATCTATTTTAGAAAGCTGGAAAGAGAGACATTGGAAGAAATTCTTGCGTCCGAAAAAAATACAATTTTAAGTCTTGGGGGAGGAACTCCTGTTTACTATAATAATATGGAAATCATCAACCATAATTCAAAAAGTGTTTTTTTAAGGGCTTCTGTTGCAACTTTAACAGAAAGACTTTCTAAACAGAAGGAAAAAAGACCTTTAATTGCAAATATTACTGATGAAAATCTTGCAGAATTTATAGCCAAGCATTTATTCGAAAGGAATGATTTTTATAATAAAGCACAGATCAGCATAATTACAGACAACAGAACTCCGGAAGACATTGTGAATGAAATAACAGAAAAGCTCTATCTCTAGAGCTTTTTGTTAATCTTCGTTTTCAGAGTCGTCCCCATTTTCGCCAAAGAAATCGTCCCAGTCCGTAAAATCTGAGGCAATATCATTTTCTACGTAATCGTCCATATCTCTGCGGTCTTTTTTCGTAGGTCTTCCCTCACCTTTATTCCGGTAATAATCCTGAGACATTTTACGCATTTTTAACAGCTCATACTGTTCCTTATCAGTCACATCTTTTATATGAAGAGGAACAAGCTTTGCTCCGATCCTGCTTTTAGGAATCTGAATTACTTTAATTTGATAGTCAATCTGATTTTTACGGATCTTAATTACATCTCCTTCCTTCACCTCTTTAGAAGACTTTACAACCGACGCACCGATAGACACTCTGTTCTTTTTAATCTCCTCAGTAGCAATGGTTCTGGTCTTATAAAAACGAATGCTCCATAAAAATTTATCTATTCTCATAATTTTTTATACTTTTGTCGTTATATTATTTGTAAAGTAATTAAAGTTTTTTGAAAAATGAAAAAAATATTTTTATATATCCTTGCTGGATCTCTTTGTTTCACGGCATGTAAAAAGGATGATGAAGTTGAAACATTTGTAGAACCGGAAGATATCTCGGTAAGAAATTCATATGATGATCAGGCGATCCAAAAGTTTATGAATGACAATTACCTTGATTCACAAGGAAATATAAAAGCATTCAGCTCTACAGATACTTCTGATGATAATGAGAAAAAATTATCTGAGCTGAGTCCCGTAAAACTTTCTTCCGGGGTTATTTATATTGTAAGAAACGGAGCACAGCCAACCTCAGGAGTAACTCTTGAAACGAATCCGGAAGCAACAAATGCCACTCAGATCAGAACGATGATGAGAGCAAATTATTACCTTGCAACAAATACCGATGGTAATGTAGCATTTACAACATCAGGAGTTTTAGCCAACACAATCAACGGAAGTGGTTCTCCTTTAACGGACCCGATGTTTTATTATGTGAAAAAGAGTGTTAAAGAAGCGGCTAGTAAAGAAAGAAGCTATTACGAGATAGAAGGTTTACAGGAAGGATTAAAATACTTTCAGGGATACGCAAATTTATCAGACGGTGATGCATATAATTTACAGGGTGTAATTATCGTTCCTTCAAGAGCTGCTTTCGGAAGAGATACCCACTATAATTATACAGGGTATTCACTCCAAAATAATTGTTTTGTATTCAATTTTCAAATTTACAAAGCTAATCAGAGACCTGTTCTAGAACAATAAAAAATAAAGCGCTTCCCAATAAGAAGCGCTTTTTTATTTGCTTAAAATTAATACTTAGCTTTCTGCTTTACATTTCCTAAAATATCCGGAAAATAGAGATCTGCTAAATGATCAAACTCATCGCCCCTCATGAACATTGTGGCATCTACTTCTTCGTAAGAACTTCTTCCTGCCGCTGCAATCAGTTCATTGCATGTATGAAGCGTATTTTTATGAAAATGATACACTCTTTCTGCTTTATCCGTAACATCAAGTCCTTTAATTAACATTTTATCCTGAGTAGCAACTCCTGTCGGACACATATTATTATTACACCTTAAAGCCTGAATACAGCCCAAAGAGAACATAAATCCTCTCGCATTATTACACATATCTGCACCCATCGCGATTGCTCTTAAGATGTCAAGACTTGTAAGAACTTTTCCACTTGCAATCACTCTTAATTTACTTCTTAAATTATAATTATTCAGTGTTCTGTTAACAAAAATCAAAGCAGGTTCCAAAGGCATTCCTACTCCATCTGAGAATTCCGGCGGTGCGGCTCCGGTTCCTCCTTCAGCTCCGTCAATGGTTATAAAATCCGGATAAATCTTCAAAACATTCATCTGGACGCAGATATCTTCAAATTCTTTGGTATCGCCGATGCACAACTTAAATCCAACAGGTTTTCCTCCGGAAAGTTCTCTTAACTGCTGTACAAACCTCAGCAAACCTGCAGCATCAGAAAAAGAAGTATGTGAAGGCGGTGAAATAATCGTCATTCCCGGCGTGACGTGACGGATTTTTGCAATTTCCGGTGTATTTTTAACAGCCGGTAAAACTCCGCCATGACCTGGTTTTGCCCCTTGAGATAATTTAATTTCAATCATCTTTACATTGGGTAAAGTGGAATATTTTTTAAACAATTCCGGATTGAATTTACCTTCTTCATCACGACAGCCGAAATATCCTGTCCCAATCTGCCAGCAAAGATCTCCTCCTTCCAGATGATGCGGAGAAATTCCCCCTTCTCCCGTATTGTGGTAAAAATTTCCTTTTTTAGCGCCTCTGTTTAAAGAAATCTGAGCGCGGTCGCTTAACGCCCCGAAACTCATTGCCGAAATATTAAATAACGAAGCATGATAAGGCTGAGAACACTGCTCTCCTCCTACCCAGACTCTCGGAAGCTCTTCCATCGGAGATTTTGCATAAATGGAATGCTTAATTCCTTCATATTTTCTGTGGTTAACTTCGAGCTGTGTTCCGAAAGGCACAGTATCACTTAAATTTTTGGCTCTTCTGTACACCGCAGAACGCTGATTTCTCGGAAAAGGTTTTCCATCGGTTTCTCTTTCAATAAAATACTGCTGCATTTCCGGGGAAATACTCTCAAAAAAGTATCTGAAATAGCCCAAAACAGGAAAATTTCTTAAAATAGCGTGCTTAGATTGGGTAATGTTGTAAATCCCTATTGCGTACACAGCGGTTAGCAAAACAGGAATCCACCAATCTGCCCTTATTAAAAAAGCAACCGACCACGCAACGACGAGAATAATAGCTCCCCAAAGCAAAAATTTGTCTCTCATATCATTTTGAATTTTACCAAAGTTAAAAAATTTAAATTGATATGACCGGTCTGAGAAACATGAAAAAGATGAATGAAAGAAGTTATTTTTGGATTAAATGTGATGATTTCAGGTTTCGATTTCATTAAAACAAAAAAAGACATCACTCTGATAGCAATGTCTGAATTATTTTAAATGAATTGTTTAAAAGAATATTAAATTTTCTCGAGAAAACTCTCAAAGGAATTCATCACAGAAACGGTTCCGTCCGCTTCTATTTTTTCAAGCTTTAAGAATTCAATCTGATTGACTGAAGCCTGATCGAAATTCTTCTGAACCCTCACATAATTCTCTGTGAAGCCAAACATTTTTCCGTCTTTGTTTTCGTGTTCCCAAAGTACAGGAAGTGTTTTTCCAAGCTGGGTCTGGTAAAATGCCATCTTTTTCTTTTCAGATAAAATTCTAAGCATTTTATTGCGTCTTTTTCTTTCAGGAATCGGAACTACGCCTTCCATTTCTGCCGCTTCCGTATTTTCCCTTTCAGAATAGGTGAAAACGTGCAGATAAGTTATTGGAAGCTCATTCAGGAAGTTATATGTTTCCATAAACAGTTCTTCTGTTTCTCCGGGAAAACCGACAATTACATCCACACCAATCGCTGCATCCGGCATTACCTCACGGATTTTATTAACTCTATCGGTATATAATTTCGTTAAATAACGGCGTTTCATTTTTTTCAGCAATTCATCGCTTCCCGATTGTAAAGGAATATGAAAATGCGGAACAAAACTTTTGCTTTTCGAAACCAGTTCTATGCTTTCATCTTTCAACAGATTCGGCTCGATGGAAGAAATACGGATTCTTTCGATGCCTTCAACCTGATCAAGCTCAGAAATTAAATCTAAAAAAGTATGTTCATGTCTTTTGTTTCCAAATTCTCCTTTTCCGTAATCTCCGATGTTTACGCCTGTAAGAACGATTTCCTTGATGTCTCTTTCAGCAATCTCTTTGGCATTTTTTAATACATTTTCGATGGTATCGGAACGGGAAATCCCTCTTGCCAAAGGAATCGTACAGTAGGTACATTTGTAATCGCAACCGTCCTGAACTTTCAGAAAAGCTCTGGTTCTGTCTCCGATGGAGTAACTTCCAATAAAAAAATCTGTTTCTTCAATTTCGCATGAATGAACGATCCCTTCGTTTTCAGATTTCTCCAGATCATCAAGATAGCTCAGAATATTGAATTTTTCTTTGGCTCCTAAAACCAAATCTACCCCTTCAATCTGTGAAATTTCCTCAGGTTTCAACTGTGCATAACATCCCACGATTACAACCAGACCATCCGGATTGGCTTTCATGGCTCTTTTTACGTGAAGTTTGCATTCGCGGTCGGCATTTTCAGTTACCGAACAGGTGTTGATAACATACACATTCGCTTTTTCATCAAAACTTACCTTTTCGTAACCTGCTTCTGTTAATTGACGGGCAATGGTAGATGTTTCCGCAAAATTTAATTTGCAGCCAAGAGTATGAAATGCGGCAGTTCTTTGAAATTGAGACATTTATTGATTCTGAATTTTGTGGGTGCAAAGATAATAATTTTAAGATGAATTCTGAATTGATTCAGTCTATTGATTAAATTCATCCCTTATTTCCAGACTGTTCTGGTAACAAACCAGAGACGAATTATGAATTTCATGCTCATCAATTTGCTGCAAATCCATGATACATTGTTCTCTGATATTCCACAATTCATCTAAACTGTAAGTGATGCGCTCTTCATTCAGCCACTTTTCAAGAAAATCTTTATGAAATGAAATTTTCTGAGCCCCAATTTCGTTGAATTCTATTTCCTTTTCAATCAGTAGTTTATCTTTAAATTGATGATAATGTGAGCTGCGGTTCGTAAAATCGAAATATTCGTTATCAATTTTGAGATAATTATGCGCTTCCGGAATGTATTTCAAATTAAATTTTTGCAAAGTACCGCTAATTTTCGGAGTGTATTCTGCATCCATTTTAAAAATTCCAAGAATGAGCTTTACATCGCTGTGATGGTTTTCCAGAGCAAGTTTTCTCAGGGCGGCGTGTTTTGTACTGCAGGTTCCGCCAAAATCATCAAAAACACATTCGACTCTGCTTTTATCATTATTTCTTTTGTAAGGGAGCATTGAAACATATTGGCACGCAGAATGAAAATCTGTGATGTTTCTATTTAAAAATTCATCAGAAATAATTCCTTTATTTTGAATCGTAAAATTCTTCATTACTGCTGTCTGAATTTACTGATCATTTCAGAATTAAATTCCTGCGATTTGTTTCTCGGAATAGAAAGGCTTTTCCAATCTTCATTCTTCATCATTTTTGCGATATACACAATCTGTCCGATATGATAAGGATAATGCGCCAACTGACGGAAAACAGCATCCATAAACGTATGTGCTTCATTTCTTATGTAAATTATGGAATGTACATTTTCATCATTCATCTGGTTCAGAGCGTCAAAAAAACATTTCCAGCCTTTTTCCCAATATTCCAGAACCTCAGCTTTTGTTTTAAAAGTATCAACAAATTCTTCATCCCTGTTCCGCCATGATTTTTCGCCGTCTTCGGTTAAAAAATTAGTCCATCTGGATAACATATTTCCGGCGATATGCTTAACAATAATCGCTACAGAATTGCTTTCTTCATTAAACTGCCAGAAAATCTGTTCATCTGAAAGCTGCTCAAAAGATTGATCACCGAGCATTTTATAGTATTCAAAACGTTTTATCAATAAATCTTTCATGATGTAAATTTGAATATCTAAGATAGGGATTTTACAAAACAAAAACCGTTACACAGGCAACGGTTTTCTATTGAGTTCTGAAAATTATTCCCTGTTTTTCACCATTACCCAGCCGGAATATTTGAATAAGGTGTTCTTTTTATCATTTTCGCTCCAAGAAACCGAATACCAGTAAGTTCCTGTTGGGACTTTTTTACCTCCGATGGTTCCGTCCCACGTATAATTTCTGAATTTATCCGCCTTGAAAACAAGCGTTCCGTACCTGTCGAAAACACTCAACACCAAATTCTGTTTATATCCTAAAGCTGAATAATTGATCACATCATTTACTCCGTCTCCGTTCGGTGTAATTACATTTACCAAATTAGGAACCACCACAGTAATATCAATCGGTTCGCAATTGTAGGCATCTTTTACAAAAACTCTGCTGTCTCCTCTCGGAAGGTTTGTAAATACGTTGGAATCCTGCCATTTGATTCCGTCAAGAGAATATTTGTACGGAGCTGTTCCACCTGAAACATTTACCGTTATGGTATTATTGGTAACATCAACTGATGAAATTACTGGCTGTTCCGAAGCATACACTTTTACACTTTGCTTGATAATACAGTCGCCACTTTTTAATTTCACCCAATACGTTCCTACTCCTACATTATTGATGGTCTGTGTTGTTGCACCTGTACTCCACTCATAACTCGTAAATCCGGAACCTGCATCCAGTGTGGTTCGGTCTTCCATACAGATAATTTTGTCTTTCAGAACATTGGAATATACCGGCTGAATGACAACTAAATTCACTTTCGCAATTGCAAAACAATTGTTAGAATTAAATACTTTGATGTAAATAACGCCATTTGGAGCGATGTAATTTGAGAATAATACAATTTCATTGGTTCCGTTTTGGGCATCTGCTAAAGAAGGATAATATTTTTTAGTCGTTCCGCTTTGCGTGGTGACGGCTGCAAGACTGAGATTAAATGCTCCCGTTGAAGGATTAGCTTCAATAAAGCAGGTTCTTAAAGTGGCCTCGGTAACCACAACAACCGGATAAAATTTCAGAATAATCTGTGCAATAGCTACACAACCATATTGAGAAGTAATTTTAACATACACCGTTCCTTCTGCCGAAACGAAATTAGTGGTGTTTGTAATAGGATTTATTCCCGCATTAAGATCTGAAAGTGAATTATAATAAACCTTTACTGCGGTAGGATCTCCAAAAACAGCAGCGGAAGTTAAATCGTAAATTCCGGTTCCGGCATTGTTGTTATTACAACTGTAGAGCGTAACATTGGTTCCTGAAATATTTCCGTATTTAAATTTGAAAGCTCCCACCTGTCTGCAGGAATTAATAGGGTTATTCGGGTTTGCAGGATCCTGATAATGGATACTGTAATAATATGTTGTGGCAGTATTAACGGTAATCGGCGACACAATAGGATTTGCTCCGGAAAGTGCTTCATTCTGTGAAGTATGATAACTGATCTGGAAATTGCTGTTGCCATTAAGAATACCGGAAGACAAGGTACTGAAATTAAAAACCATGGGATTTTCGCAGACAATAATTTCTCGCGGATTGGCAGGATTGGCAGCCGGAACTCCCGGCGGAGTAAATGGATGAGTCTGAATATTAGGATTTGTAAACGGCGAAGCCAATGTTGCCGTTCCTCCCCAATTTAGAGAAAACGGAGCCATTGTAGGATTAAAAACATCTACCCAGTTATCTATATACAAATAGTAAGTCTGCCCTGGTAAAACATCCATATATTTACAGTAAGGCGTTAACGATCCTCCTGCAGCACTTATAATGGTGCTCGTCATATTCATGCCTGTGGAAGCTCCGACTCCGATAACGGTGGCTGCATTACAGCGAACCGGAGAACCAAGACTTGCACAGTTCACATTCGGTCCGTAAATCGCCCAGTCGTAATCTGCTCCCGGATCTGTAGGAACGAGATCGAAAGTAAGCGTTCCGCCTGTTGCAATGGTAAATTTATACCAGATTGAATTGTGCTCACCGGAAGATAAACATCCTCCTAAATTTTCATTAACGGCCCCGATTCCCGTCGGAGAATACGTTATACTGGAATTTCCGCATACTGCAAGTGCTGATGAACAGTCTGCCTGAGCGAAAATAAAAGATGAAATAAAAAGCAAGAAAAGAAGTAGAGTTTTTTTCATATCATGTTGAATTTGGTTATTAATTTGTGCGGTAATTTGTTGTCTATCAAATATAAACAATTCCAATTAAAAATAACAGATTCAACGAAAATAATTCAATAAAAGCTGATTAAAAATGAAATATTTTCAGCGATTATTTGATACTTGTGATATTTCCGCAAAGATTTTCGAGATGAAAAATCTTGTGAAAAGGGCTTTTTACCTTTTGCAGATGTTCTTTATCCTGAATAAAAGTATAGCGCGAAGCGATGGAATTCATATCCGAAACAATAACGAGCCAACATTCGTCGACCGAAGTATCGTAGTAAGGGAATTTTTCGTTCTTTTTTTCAATCAGCTCCACAATTTTCTCAGAGCATAATTCATCAAAAAGATTCATATTGTATTCATGCGTAATAAAAACATTTCTGCGGTGGAAAGACTTTCGGATTCCTTTCACATTTCCTACAGGTTTTCCTTTTTTGATGCTTTTACAGATATTTAAAATAATTTCCTGCTGATGTTCCGGAGAATCCAGTCTGATGTTTGAGTGAAATTCTAAAAAATAAACACCACGATATTTCGTAGTGTCTTCCTGTTCCAATAATATTTCTGCCTGACGGAAAATCTTGTTCAGATTGCTTTCCACTTTCTTCATCTCAAGATGATTGATCACTTCGGTAAGTTCAATCCCGATTTTCTTGTCGTTGAATTTTGCGATAAAGTCGGGGCTTTCGCACGTTAAATCTTCAAATTTAACTTCAGGGAAATGATGCATGAAAGAATTGAGCAGTAAAATTTCCGCTTTCTTTTTATATTTTTCGCGGTCGTGAAGCGGAGATTCGTCGATCTTACGGTGATACTTTTCTATCGGCTTCTTTTTCAAGTGTCGGTTCAGATAATATAAGCTCAGATTTTTAATTAAATCTTCATCAGAAAATGCCTTTTTCATCTGCTTATTATTTTATTGTTATGGAAGACATAAAGCTTCCGGTTTCAGATCATGAAGTTTTGATTATCAAAAATTTACATATTAAAGGTAAATAAAAAACAGATTCAAAAAGTATTTTTAATGTTAATTTATAAAATAATTAATGTAGAGTTTATTTTCATAATTAATACCTTTGCCTCCTCACTTAATAAACTGTTACACATGGATTTTAAAAATTTTAAAATACCTTTTAGCGTAAATCCGCAGTATTCCAAGAAAGTTGCTTATTTTTCTATGGAATTTGCGATTGAGCAGGTGCTGAAAATATATTCGGGAGGATTAGGATTTCTGGCGGGTTCCCACATGAGAAGTGCTTACAATCTGAAACAGGATCTTATCGGAATCGGAATTCTCTGGAAATTCGGGTATTACGATCAGGCAAGAAATCATGACCAGACGTTACAGCCGACCTGGACGAAAAAAATGTACAGCTTTCTGGAAGATACCGGCATAAAATTTCAGATAGAAATCCACAGCGCTCCGGTTTGGGTAAAAGTATGGTACCTTGATCCTGAGATTTTCCACACGGCTCCAATGTTTTTCCTATCAACGGATGTTCCTGAAAATGACCACATTTCTAAAACCATCTGTCATAAACTGTATGATGCCAATGAATCTACAAAACTGGCACAGTACATTCTTTTAGGAAAAGGAGGCGCTAAATTGCTGGATGAAATGAACATTGAAAGAGATGTTTATCATTTAAATGAAGCTCACGGACTTCCTGCAGCGTTCCATCTGCTGAAAAAATACAACGGAAACCTGAATAAAGTTAAAGAAAAGCTGGTTTTCACCACGCACACTCCTGAAGAAGCTGGAAATGAAAAGCACAATATGAGACTTTGTTATGATATGTCTTATTTTTCAGGCTTCAGTATGGAAGAGGTAAAAAATATCGAAGGTTCTGATGACGACAGGTTCAACCATTCACTTTGCGCGTTGAAAATGGCAAGAATAGCAAACGGAGTTTCTCAGCTTCATGGGGTAGTTTCCAGAGCGATGTGGAGAAAATATCCGGGAATCTGTGAGATTACTTCGATTACCAATGCGCAGGAATTCAAATATTGGGCAGACAAACCGCTTTACAATGCAAAAGACGAAAACGACGAAACGGTTTTCGATTACCGTAAAAAGCATCTGAAGAAAAGATTATTTAAAATCGTAGCCGACCAGACCGGAAATTTATTCAATCCAAATGTTTTCACCATTGTCTGGGCGAGAAGATTTGCAGGATATAAACGTGCCGATCTGCTTTTACATGACAAAGACAGATTCTACAAACTGTTGAATCATCCGAAATATCCGGTTCAGATCATTTGGGCAGGAAAACCTTATCCGATGGATTATTCTGCGATTTCCACATTCAATTCTCTGGTGGAGGAAAGCAAAAATCATAAAAATATGGCAGTTCTTACAGGATATGAGTTGTCTTTGAGCAAATCTTTAAAGCAGGGTTCTGATCTTTGGCTGAATAATCCGAGAGTTCCGAGAGAAGCTTCCGGAACCTCCGGAATGACGGCTTCCATGAACGGTTCTGTAAATCTTTCCACAGATGACGGATGGATCCCTGAATTTGCGAAACATGGAGAAAATTCTTTTGTGGTTCCGAAAGCAGATTATGCCAACATGAGCATCTACGAACAGGATAATTATGATCTTAACAAGTTATACGAAATTCTGGAAAATGAAATTCTTCCTACGTACTATGACAAGCCGGATCAGTGGAGAAAAATCCAGTACAATTCTATGAATGACGTGAAAGATCAGTTTAACAGCGACAGAATGGCGGATGAATATTACAGAATTATGTATAACGATTAAAGTTAATTGTTAATAAGCTTTTAAACCATTAAGAAAAATTGAGTTGTTGAGCATTATTAAGTTTATATTAAAATCAAAAATGATTCATCTTAATGTGGCTTAACTCCTTAAATCAATCTTAAGGGTTCAAAATATGAAATAAACAAGGCTTGGAAAAATTTTCCAAGCCTTGTTTATTTTAGGTTAATCTTTTTTGTTTTTCGGCACTTTTAAGCCTTCCTGTTTCGCTTCAGAAATTCCAATGGCAACTGCCTGTTTTCTGTTGGTCACTTTTTCTCCGGAAGAAGATTTCAGTTTTCCTTCCTTGAATTCGTGCATTACTTTTCCTACTTTTTCCTGAGCTTTTTCAGAATATTTTGTCTTGCTCATACTATTGATATTTTAAGATTTGGGTAAAGAGACACCGATTTCGTACACTTGGGCGTGTTTCAGATATTTAGAGCGCTCTCTTGAAGTTACCGATTCAAAATGATCATTTTTTATCACTACAATCGGGTCTTCAATGTTTTCGATTTCAAAATTGGCAATATATCTTTCATCGGGTGGAGACTGTTGCTGTTTTGCTTTTATTTTCTGCAATTCATCGGCATATTTTCTGAATCCGGGATCTGACGAATGGATAAATTTATATTCATCTCCCGCATCTACGAAATAATGTAACTTTTTTTCAAGAAGTCCGGCTTCGTTACAGATTTCAGGATTATCATTTCCATCTTTGAAACCTACTTCTACCAGTTCCCCTCCTTTTTTATGGGCACATGCTTCTGCATCTTTATAACTGGAAAATCCGGTATATATAATTTTGTCGTCTAACTCGTATCGGTTCAGTTTCTGGTTAAAATCATTCGTTTCCATAATTATATTTTAATTTGATTGTATCTTAATATATCCAATTTTACTGCCAAAATCAGAGATTTAAAAAGCTTTTTTTACCATTTTAAAAATTATTATATTTGAAATCTTTTAAAATTAGAAATGAAAAAATTCTTACTAACGCTTACAGTTGCTGTGGCATTTCAAAGTTTATCCGCTCAGGAAATTACTTTAGATAAAATATATTCAGGATATTACCGTGGAAAAGGCATTGCCGGAATTACATCCATGAAAAACGGGGGAAATTATCTGGTTATCGAACAGGGAGGAATTGCAAAATATTCTTACAAAACTTCCCAAAAAGAAGGCAATCTTGTCGACGGACAGTTCCAGAGCTATGAATTTTCTGATGATGAATCTAAAATCTTATTACTGAAAGCTAGTGAACCGATTTACAGACACTCGTTTTTAGGAAAATATGAAGTAAAAGATCTGAAATCCGGAAAAACAGTAAGTCTTAATGAAGGAAAATTTGTTCAGGAGCCAAGATTTTCACCGGATGCTACAAAAGTTGCTTTCATTGTGGATAACAATCTGTTTTATCAGGATCTGAATTTGGGAAAAATCACACAGATTACGCAGCACGGTGTTAAAAATAAAATTTTAAACGGACTTGCAGACTGGGTTTATGAAGAAGAATTCGGGCACGCAAGACTGTACGAATGGACAAAAAACTCCGATGCGATTCTTTTCGTAAAGTTAGACGAAACGGAAGTTCCTGAAATTTATATCCCGATTTACGGCAAAACGCTTTATCCGAGTGAAATGCGTTACAAATATCCAAAAGCCGGAGAAAAAAATTCTGTCGCTTCCGCGCATATTTATCAGTTGAGCGACGGTAAAAAGACAACCGTCAATTTAGACAGTTTCAAACATTATTATATTCCGAATGTTATTCAGACAGCAAAACCGGACGAAATTGTTTTGATTACTTCGGACAGAATTCAGAATGCTTCTGATGTTTTAAAAGTCAATACAAAAACAGGAGCTGTACAGAAATTATTCACCGAAACCGATGAAAAATGGATCGATACAGACAGCCCGACTCTGGAATTTTTAGAGGACAATTCTTTCCTTTGGGGTTCTGAAAGAGATGGAAACCGCCATTTGTACTGGTATGACAAAGATGGTAAACTGAAAAAACAGGTTACAAAAGGAAACTGGGAAGTAACAGATTACTACGGATTTAATCCTAAATCAAAAGAAATTTACGTTCAGACTACCGAAAAAGGAAGCATCAATAAAGTGATTTCCAAAGTAAATATCGAAAACGGAAAATCCCAGTTGATTTCCAATGCGGAAGGAAATAATTCTGCAAATTTCAGCAAAAACTATAATTATTTCATCGAAACTTCTTCTACGGCTTCAAAACCTTATACTTATGTTTTAAAGGACGGAAACGGCAAAACAGTAAAAGAACTTCAGAATAATGAAGCTCAGCTGCAAAAATTAAAAGCTGATAATTTCGTAGATAAAGAATTTATTACAATTCCGAATGAAGCGGGAGATCAGATGAATGCTTGGATCATCAAGCCTAAAAACTTTGATAAGAACAAAAAATATCCGCTGTTCATGTTCCAGTATTCAGGTCCCGGTTCTCAGCAGGTTGCCAATTCCTGGGACAGCGGAAACGGTATCTGGTTTGAAATGCTCGCTCAGAAAGGATATATTGTAGCTTGTGTCGACGGGCGCGGAACGGGTTATAAAGGAGCTAAATTCAAGAAAGTAACGTACATGAATTTAGGAAAATATGAAATTGAAGATCAGATTGCAGCAGCAAAATGGTTCGGAAATCAATCTTACATCGATAAATCCAGAATCGGAATGTTCGGATGGAGTTTCGGAGGGTATATGACAAGTCTGGCAATGACAAAAGGAGCCGATGTTTTCAAAATGGGAATTGCAGTGGCTCCGGTAACGAACTGGAGATATTATGATTCTGTTTACACGGAAAGATTCATGAGAACACCACAGGAAAATCCGGACGGATACGATAAAAACTCCCCGACTGAATATGCGAATCTGTTAAAAGGAAAATTCTTATTAATCCACGGAACTGCCGATGATAACGTACACTTCCAGAATTCCATGGAGTTTTCGGAAGCTTTGATCCAGAACAAAAAACAGTTTGATTTTATGGCTTATCCTGATAAAAACCACGGAATTTATGGCGGACAGACAAGACCGCAACTGTATCAGAAAATGACTGATTTTATTTTGGAAAATTTGTAATTCGAAAATTTAAGCATAAAAAATCCGGATCTGAAGTTTAGATCCGGATTTTTTTATTTTTTGTCATTCCATTCTTCAGGATTTCTGGAAGTGTGAAAGACAGAATATACTTCAATTAGATTTTTCTCTTCGCTGTAAGAATAATGAATTCCAAAGGGAAATTTTTTGAGAAAAACGATTCGACTGTCACCATATTTAAGTTCAAAGGACAATGGATTTTCCTTTATTAAATCGATTTTATTCCGAAAATCAATAAGAAATCTGTTCCATAATTTTTTATCAATTTTCCTGTACCAATCGTTGATTTCTTTTAAATCCTGCTTTACAAAATGACCGTAAATTAACCTAGTCGCCACTTTCGAGATTATTTAAATAATCATCCATTTCAGACTCAGAAACAAAACTTTGAGGGTTTTCACGTAAATATTCTGCCCTTCTTCCTGTTTCTTCTTTTTGCCATTCAGGAATATGATGAGACTTGCTTTTGAAATGTTTCTGTTTCAAAAAATCAATAAAATCATTCACCTCTTCATAAAAATTTTCAGGAAGTGTTCTGATGTTATCTTCTAAATCTTTTAACGTAATTTCCATTTTCTTCATCTTTATTTCCATCAAAGTTAATAAAATTCGATTATTATTTTTAAAATTCTATATTTGTGAAATTTGAAATTTGTAAACTATGAAGACTAAACATCCTAAAGGATTGCCTTTCCTCTTCTTTACGGAAATGTGGGAGCGTTTCGGGTACTATCTTATCCTCGGAATTTTTGTATTGTATGTTATTGAACCAACCGGCGCAAAAGGCGGTCTCGAACTTCCGGACAAAACTGCAGACGATATTTTCGGAACCTATATTGCTTTAACGTATTTAACACCTTTTATCGGAGGGTTTCTTGCGGACAGAGTTTTAGGATACATCAAATCCATTTATATCGGAGGCGTTTTGATGGCTGCAGGATACATCGGAATGGGGATTTTTAAAGATCTTACTTTATTTTATTCTTCTTTAGCACTCATTATCATCGGAAACGGTTTCTTTAAACCTACTATTTCTACTTTGCTTGGAAATTTATATTCCGAAGAACCTTATAAAGCCAATAAAGATTCCGGGTACAATATTTTTTACATGGGGATCAACATCGGTGCATTTATCTGTAACATTATCGCGGCATTCATGCGAAACAAATTCGGCTGGGGTGAAGCGTTTATCACTGCCGGAGTCGGAATGCTGGTCGGATTAATTATTTTTACCATCGGCAGAAAACACTACATTCATGCCGCTCAGATGAAGCCTGTTCAGGAAGGAGATACCAAACTTTCTGAAATATTAATGAAAGTGTTCTTACCGGCAATCATTGCAGGAGCAATCGGCTGGGTTATTCCCGGAAATATTTTCGGAAGCGACAATACAGATGCCTTTATTTTTGCCTGTGTTCCTGTTATTTACTTCTATGCTTCACTTTATTTCAAGGCAAAACCGGACGAGAAATCGTCTATCGGAGCCTTATTATCGGTTTTCCTCATCAGTATGTTCTTTTGGGCAGTTTTCAAACAAAACGGAACCGCTTTAACGAGATGGGCAAATTATTACACCGACAGAAGCGTGCCTGCTTCCATGGAAAAACCTTTGGAAAGCATTTACATGGTAGACGGAAAAAGCTATGAAAACAAAGAAGTTTCTGTTTACGACGATCAATATCAGTCTCAAAAAGATAAAGATGGAAAACCTATCAAAGAAACAGGAAAGGATATTTATTTCAGGAATATTTCACCTGAAAAGAAAGCAGAACTAGGAAAAAATCCTGAAACTAAAACCTATTTATACAACACAGAATTATTCCAGTCCATCAATCCGTTTTGGGTAATTGCTTTAACGCCAGTTGTAGTTGGTTTCTGGGCGCTATTAAGACGAAAAGGAAAAGAGCCGTTAACGCCTACAAAAATTGTTTTGGGACTTTTCATTTCAGGATTATCGTGTTTGGTAATGGTTTTAGCGGTCTGGGCTGGAGATAACGGTGCTGTTAAAGTTTCGCCATGGTGGCTGGTTGCAAGTTACGGAGTCATTACTGTGGGAGAATTATGCCTTTCACCAATGGGATTATCCTTCGTTTCCAAACTTTCTCCTGCAAGAATTACAGCGTTGATGATGGGCGGATTTTTCCTTGCCAACTCTGTAGGAAACAAACTTTCCGGAATTTTAGCCAGTACGTGGTACAATTACGACAATAAAATGAACTACTTTTTAGTGAACTTTGCTTTGCTGATCTTTGCAACCCTTTTAGGCTTATCCATGCTGAAAAAACTAAACAAAATCATGAAAGAAAAAGGACATTAATCCCTGTTCACAATACAGAAAAGCAAGCTGCGGAATTATTCTGCGGCTTTTTTATTTAAATATAAAATTAAAACCTTGCCGAAAACACAAAAAAAACTATATTTGTCAGTCTTAACAAAAATTAACAATAAAAATGGATAATACTGAAGCATTGAGTCCGAAACCGGATGAATTTGTAGAGAACAAGAATTCCAGACATCCGAAAGGGTTATGGGTTCTTTTCGGAACAGAAATGTGGGAGCGTTTCAACTTTTATGGAATGAGAGCTTTATTAACGCTCTTCATGGTAAATTCCTTATTGATAAAAGAAGCTGATGCAGCAATCATCTATGGTGGATTTTTAGCTTTATGTTATCTTACTCCGCTTTTGGGAGGTTTCATCGCCGACAAATATATCGGTAACAGAAACGCAATTCTTATCGGAGGAACATTAATGGCAATTGGTCAGTTTTTGCTTTTCATCAGTGCTTCAACATTCTCAGGAAGCCTGGACAGTGCAAAAATGTTTATGTGGCTTGCTCTTTTCATCATCATTTTCGGTAACGGATTTTTCAAACCGAATATTTCTTCGATGGTAGGAAGCCTTTATCCGAAACAGGAAAAATCTAAATTAGACTCTGCCTTTACGATTTTCTACATGGGAATTAACATTGGTGCATTCTTAGGACAGTTTATCTGTCCATACGTAGGAGACGTAAAAGATGCAACAACAGGCGTAAGAGATATTTTTGCCTTTAAATGGGGATTCCTTGCCGCTTCCATTGCAATGGTAATCGGTACCATTACTTTCTTTATTCTTAAAAACAAATATGTAGTTACTCCGGAAGGAAGACCTATCGGTGGACTTCCGAAAAATAATACAAGCGCAGATTTTGAAGAAGGAGAAACGCAGACTGCTAAATTCTCCGGATCCGCTTTAGGAATTACTGGAGGATTGTTTGTTGTTCTTTTCTTTGCTTTCAGATATCTTCTGGTAGGAGAATTCGGATTTAAAGCCGTAGAAATGGGACAGCTTATTAAAGGAATTATTTATCCTTTCATTTATGCAGCAGGGATTTCTCTGGCATTCCTGATCATGAGTTCTGCCGAAAATAAAGTAGAAAGACAGAGAATCTGGGTAATCTATATCGTGTCATTCTTCATTATTTTCTTCTGGGCTGCTTTCGAACAGGCTGGATCTTCATTAACATTTATCGCTGATAATCAGACAGACAGAAACATTTTAGGATGGAATATGCCTCCTTCGATGGTACAGATTTTCAACGGTATTTTCGTTGTTGCTTTGGCTGTTCCTTTCAGTTTAATCTGGGACAAATTAAGAGCAAAAGGAAAAGAGCCGGTTTCCCCGATGAAACAGGCAATGGGATTGGCTTTAATCGCGTTAAGTTACTTCATCATCGCACACAACGTAAAAGATTTAGGAAACTCAGGATTATTGGCAATCAAATGGTTAATGTTACTGTATTTTATCCAGACTTGTGGTGAACTTTGTTTATCTCCTATAGGATTATCATTGGTAGGTAAGCTGGCTCCAAAAAGATTTGCATCCTTATTATACGGAGTATTCTTTATTTCTAATGCTGCAGGTTATGCTTTAGCAGGTTCTTTGGGTGCATTGATTCCTGCAACGGGAGATAAATTCTCTAAGGCACAGGAAATGGGAATCAACCTTCAGGATGTTTTAGATAAAAAAGTAACATTAAATGCTGATCAGGTAGCTGCTTTCGAAAAAGCACAGTTGCCGTTGGCAAATCCTACTTTTGCAGGTTTTGAAATCCACAATCTATTTGAATTCTTCATGGTATTCGTTGTTCTTTGTGGTATCGCGGCTGTAATTTTAGCATTAATTTCACCAATCTTAAAGAAAATGATGCATGGTGTAAACTAATCCGCATCAAATAAAATACAATGAAACCTCCGCTGAGTCGGAGGTTTTTTACTTTATAAATCTCTTAAAAGATTAGTTGATGATCACCAAAGCCAATTGCCATTTTTTAAACCCGAAACCCAAAAATTCCTATATTCACAGTACAAAAACATTAATGAGAATAGAATGTCAGAAATTTTTAAAAATAATATATCGCAGCACATCACTCTTTCTGAAGAAGAATTAGCAGAATTTTATGGCTTGTTTCAGAAAAAAACAATTAAAAAAAAGCAATTTTTATTACAAGAAGGTGAAATCTGCAAATTTGAAGGCTTCGTTATAAAAGGTCTTTTTAAAACATATCATATTGATTCTGAAGGAATAGAGCAAATCCTTAATTTTGCTACTGAAAACTGGTGGATTACTGATATCGACAGCTTTACCCATGAAAAGCCTTCTCAGCTTAACATAGAAGCACTGGAAGACAGTGAAATTTTAATTATTTCTAAAAGCGATAAAGAATTCGCCTATCAAAACTTACCCAAAATAGAGAAACTCTTCCGCGTCATGACGCAGAAAACACACGTTGCCTTACAACGCAGAATGATTGATAACCTAAGCAAAACCGCAGATAAACGATATACCGATTTTATTGAAAAATATCCACAGCTTTACCAAAGATTAACCAATGTACAAATCGCTGCATATTTAGGTATCAGTCATGAATTTGTGAGCAGGATTAGAAAAAAAATCGTAAACAAAAAATAATTCAGACTTTATTTATTGAACTTGTTCAATGTTTCAAAGCTTTGGTTTGATGCATCTTTGTACCATTAATAAGACAGTGAGAAGAAATAAAACTTTTACTCAACAAAAGTAAAAAACATGAGTAATCGGAATTATTTCAACAATTTTTTTAACAATTTTATCACTATTCAAAAATGGACATACAAGCACAAAGTTTCAAAACTATTGAAACAAACAATTTTACATTAAAAGTTTATAACGCATCCGAAAACAGCTTTGGTGTTGCATCGGTAATTGTTACCGGTAAAACAGAAGCTGTATTGATCGACGCACAGTTTACGTTGGCAGATGCAGAAAAAGTAGCACAGGAAATCAAAAAAGACGGCAAAAAACTAACCGCAATTTATGTTTCTCACGGAGATCCTGATTTTTATTTCGGCTTGGAGATTTTTAAGAAATATTTTCCGGAAGTTACCGCCTATGCTTCACCGGCAACCATTGAGCACATTAAAAAGACGGCTCAGAAAAAACTGGAAGTTTGGGGTGAGAGATTAGGAAAAAATATCACTTCGAATGTTGTTCTTCCTCAAAATTTAAAAGAAGACTTCATCGAGCTGGAAGGCGAAAAACTAGAAATTATTGGATTAGAAGAATTTCCGTCCAGAACTTTCGTCTGGATACCTTCTGTAAAAGCTGCCGTTGGCGGAATCAATGTTTTCGGAACGAGTTTTCACTTATGGATGGCAGATGCACAAACTGCGGAAGCTCGTAAAGAATGGACTTCAGTATTAAACAAAATAGACAATCTGAATCCTGAAATCGTTATTCCGGCTCACGCAAAATCTGAAACACCATTTGATATTTCAGCCGTAAAACATACCAGAAACTACATCCAATTTTATGAAGAAACCCTGAAAACAAACAAAACTTCAGAATCTTTAACAGACACTTTAAAGAAGGAATATCCGGATTTAACTTTCGAAACAGCTCTTCAGATCGGTGCAAAAGTGAATACAGGAGAAATGAAATGGTAAAATAAACCATTGTCATTACAATAAAAAACTTTCTAAATCTGAATTAAAAAATCAACAACATGAATAATTTAGAGATCGTAAAAAGCACCTACGAAGGGAAAAATTCAGAAGAAAACGGCAGAAACCTTGCAAAATATGCCGCTGAAAATATTTCATGGACGGAAGCAAAAGGATTTCCTTACGCAGGAACTTACATCGGGCTGGAAAGCATTACGCAAAATGTTTTCGCCCGATTAGGAAGCGAATGGACAGACTATACATTTACACCGGAAGATTATGTAGCGGGTGAAGATAAGGTGGTTGCTTATGGAACCTATTCCGGCACTTACAATCTTACAGGAAAATCATTTGAAGCAAGAGTTGCTCATATCTGGAAACTGAAGGACGGAAAAATCATCAGCTTTGAACAGTTTGTAGACAGCCATACCGTAATTCATTCAATGACCTAATTTTATATGATGAAAAAAACAATATTCAGCCTTACTGCAGCAATCATTTTACTTTCCTGCAATCAGAAAAATGAAAATCTTCCACAGCAGAATCCATCAACCAATTCTGATCTTCTCGGAAAAAAAGCAGTGATTTCCTTTCCGGAAATGAAAGCAGAAGTAATTTATCACAAAGATTCTACCCTTCACTGGAAAACAACAGATAAAAAAGGAGTGGTGAACGAAGGCGATGAAAAAATGGATTATCAAAAGCTGAGTGAAAATCTGCATTTCTTAAACTGGATAGAAAAAGACGGATGGACGGTAAGTCAGATAGTCGACACAAAAGCAGGAACCGTAAAAGCATTCTGGAGTTTTGCGGACGAATCGAGCCCAAGAGGAAAGAGAAAATCTCTGTTTGTGGACGGAAAAATTGAGATGGTAAAGTAAGTTCAACCTGAAAGCCTGCAACAACATTGAAAATTTGTATAGATTAATATCCTTCAAATATAAATTCGAAACAATATTTGAATGCAAAACGTCTTTGGTAATTACTTTTTCCGTTATTTTACAGAAAATTTAATTAAATCTTAATCATATTGACCTATGAGTTTAACTTTAGACGAAATACAAAATTTTAAAGGGAAATATCCAAGACAGATCTGGAGCCTTTTCTTTTCCGAAATGTGGGAACGCTTCTGCTTCTACGGAATGAGAGGAATGCTTGTTTTCTTCATGATCTCGCAGCTTAATTTTCATGAAAGTGAAGCCAATCTTCAATATGGTGCAACGCAGGCTTTCGTCTATGCTTTTACCTTTATCGGAGGTTTATTTGCAGATAAAATTTTAGGTTTCAGAAAATCTCTGTTTTGGGGTGGACTTTTAATGATTGTCGGAAGTTTAATTCTTGCAACAGATCCTCATAAGTTTTTCTTTCTGGGAATCGCGTTTACTGTAGTGGGAACAGGTTTCTTTAAACCCAATATCTCATCAATGGTCGGTCAGCTTTATAAACCGAATGATTCAAGAGCAGATGCCGGATTTTCATTGTTTTATGCAGGAATTAACCTTGGAGCATTACTGGGTGGATACTTTTGTATTGCCATCGGAAAAGGAGAGATTTTATCAGATGTAATTCCGGAAATGTTAAGATGGAATATTGCATTCGGATTAGCTGCTGTGGTAATGGTCATCAGTTTAATTAATTTTGTTTTTACCCAGAGAAGCTTAGGAACGATCGGACTTCAGCCGGGACATCCTGAAAATGAGACAAAATCTGCGCCTATTCCAAAATGGCAGGAATACGGAGTGTATGTTTTATCATTACTCTTTGTTCCGATTATCATGGTGATGGTTGCCAAAACAGAATATACGGATTATTTTATGTGGACAATAGGACCGCTTACTTTAATCTATTTATTTTATGAAATGACCAAAGTAACCCCTGCTGAACGAAACAAACTTTGGGCAGCATTGGTGTTCATCCTGTTTTCCATTTTATTCTGGGGAATTTATGAGCAAAGCGGAGGTTCATTAAGCATTTTCGCTGCAAAAAATTTAAATAAAGATTTATTGGGATTGGATCCGAATGGCGTTAACAATTCCGGAGGTGCATTCTTTATTATCTTTTTAGCTCCGTTAATCGGACTGCTCTGGATCTGGATGAATAAAAGAAAAATTGAACCGAATACCATCATTAAATTTGGTCTGGGATTCATCTTCTTAGGTTTAGGATACTATATTTTGTTCGCAACGAGACTTTTTGCCAATCTTCAGGGTATTACTTCCCTTAATTTCTTCACCATTGCTTTACTCGTTATCACTCTGGGAGAACTATGCCTCTCTCCTATCGGATTATCCATCATGACGAAACTTTCCACGAAAAACCTTCAGGGAATGATGATGGGAATGTGGTTTCTTGCCTCTGCTTACGGACAGTATGTGGCAGGAATTATCGGGGCAGGTTTGGCGACCACCAAAGAAGGTTCTACCAACTATGATGCTTTGATCACTTATACCGATGGATATAAACAATTGGGATTATACGCGGTAATTGCCGGAGTGGTATTAATTTTGATTTCCCCGCTTGTGAAAAAATTAATGCAGGATGTAAAATAAAAATAAGTAAATGCTTACATTTACTTCAAAAATACCAAATCATGAAGAAAATTATAAGTTTAATAGCACTCTTTTTAGTCACTTTCAGTTTTGCGCAGGTAAAATGGATGACGATTGAAGAAGCACAGAAAGCACAAAAAGAAAATCCTAAAAAAATTCTCATCGATTTTTACGCAGACTGGTGCGCTCCGTGTAAGATCATGGATAAAAAAACATACGGACATCAGGTAATTGCTGATATGCTGAATGAAAGTTATTATCCGGTAAAATTCGATGCGGAAGATAAAAAGGAGATCGAAATTTTTGGAAGAAAGTTTTCTAATCCGAATACGGAACATAAGAAAGGAAGAAATTCCTTACACGAATTCACTCAGTATATGAATGTTGCAGCCGTTCCGAGTACGGTTTTTCTGGATGAAAGCGGTAATCCGATCACCATTTTACAGGGAGAATTATCCGCAAAGGAATTAGAACCTTATCTGGAATTTATTTCTAAAGATCTTTTCAAGAAAATCCGTTCGCGGGAGCAGTGGGAAGATTATCAGAAAAAATTTAAATCTAAAATAAAAGAATAAAAATACAGGCTTTCAGCAATGAGAGCCTTTTTTAATTTCTAATTTTTCCCGAAATTCGTGGCTCCTAAAAATGAATTTAGAAACCTCCATAGAATACGTAAAAGGAATCGGTCCGGAAAAAGCCAAACTCATCAAAAGCGTTCTGGGAATTTCCACCGTGGAAGATCTGCTGAACTTCTACCCGCTCCGTTATCTGGATAAAAGCAAAGTTCATAAAATTTCGCAGCTTGGAGACGTTTCCACAGACGTGCAATTGAAAGGTAAAATTACCAACGTTCAGGAAATACAGACCGGAAAAACCAAAAGGCTTTCGGCGAAATTCAATGATGATACAGGATCGATGGATCTGGTTTGGTTTCAGTATTCAAAATGGCTGAAAGAACAGCTTCCTGTGAATAAAGAAGTTTTTATTTTCGGGAAAATCAATGTTTTCAACAACCAGTTTTCGATGCCGCATCCCGAAATAGAAATTGAAGAAAAGAAAGATTCCGAAAACCGTTTAAGACCCATTTATCCAAGTTCGGAAAAACTGACCAAAAGAGGACTGAATCAGCGGTTTTTTCAGGTTGTGTTACGAAATGTATGCAAAGAAATCCCGAATCTTATCCATGAGAATTTTCCGGATTATCTGATGAAGGCATTTAAGTTTTTATCAAGGCAGCACACCTATCTCAATATTCATTTTCCGAAGGATATGGAGCATTTTGAGAAAGCCGACTACCGTTTAAAATTTGAAGAATCATTTTTCTTTCAGTTAGGATTCGGGCTGAAAAAACTTCATCACAAAAGCCATACTGCGGGAAATCCTTTTCCTGTTGTCGGAGATTATTTTAATGATTTTTATGAAAATCATCTTCCGTTTGATTTAACAGGAGCTCAGAAAAGAGTACTCAAAGAAATCCGGATGGATATGAAACGTCCGATCCAGATGAACCGGCTTTTGCAGGGAGATGTAGGTTCCGGGAAAACAATGGTTGCTCTTTTAACGATGCTTATAGCAAAAGATAATGGTTTCCAAAGCTGTATCATGGCTCCTACGGAAATTCTTGCCCAGCAACATTATAACGGAATTAAAGAGCTTTTAGAAAAGACGGAAGTTAAAATCCGCCTTTTAACAGGTTCTACAAAAAAATCCGAACGGAATAAAATTCATGAAGAACTGGAAAGCGGCGAACTTTCTATTCTTGTGGGAACTCATGCGGTTCTGGAAGATAAAGTGAAATTTAACAATCTTGGTTTAGCCATCATCGACGAGCAGCATCGGTTTGGTGTGGCACAAAGAGCAAAACTTTGGGCAAAGAATAAAATTCCGCCTCATATTCTGGTCATGACGGCAACGCCGATTCCGAGAACTCTTGCGATGAGTTTTTATTCGGATCTTGATGTCTCGGTAATCGATGAGCTCCCGATTGGAAGAAAGCCCATTATTACCGCTCACAGAAGGGAAAAAGACCGCACTTATGTTTATAATTTCTGCCGCGAGGAAATCCAGAAAGGACGGCAGGTTTATTTTGTGTATCCTTTAATTGAAGAATCTGAAACATTAGACTACAAAAATCTGATGGAAGGTCTAGAAAATGTGATGGATAATTTCACACATTACAATGTGGCAATGCTCCACGGAAAGATGAAACCGGACGAAAAAGATGCTGCCATGAATTATTTTGCCTCCGGAAAAGCAGAAATTATGGTTGCTACCACCGTAATTGAAGTCGGGGTAAATGTTCCGAATGCCTCGGTTATGGTCATTGAAAGTTCTGAAAGATTCGGGCTTTCTCAGCTTCACCAGCTTCGCGGACGTGTCGGTCGTGGTGCGGAACAGAGCTATTGTATTCTGATGACTTCGGACAAATTGTCTAAAGACAGCAGAACACGTATTAAAACGATGGTGGAAACCAATGACGGCTTTAAAATTTCTGAGGTTGATATGCAGCTTCGCGGTCCCGGAGATATTTTGGGAACCCAGCAAAGCGGTGTTGTGGATTTTAAAAGACTGGATCTTGTGAATGATGCTGCCATTATTAAGGCAACCAAAAAGACGGTGGAAAAAATACTCGAAGCAGATCCGCTATTATCCAGACCGGAAAATCAGATTATTAAAAACGATTATCTGAGAAATTACAAAGGAAAAAACAAGTGGAGTAAAATCTCCTGAAAACAAAAAACCGCGAAAAGATTTTGTCTTCACGCGGTTCCCCCTTATAAAACTGTTATTTGAAGAAAAATTACTTTACTTCTTTAAAATTCACGTAAGCTTTTCGCTTAATATTTTGTGATGTGGTGTGATGAATATGGTAATGTATATGATGTTTAAGCTTAAAAAATAATGTAAAAAAAACAAAATGAATTAAGTTTCCAATTGCTTATTTATAAAAACTAACTAGGTTTCTGACAAAGGATTTGAAAAATGAAACGATATATATTCCTTTGGCAGCACTGAGTTTTCATGATTGTACCGTTTTGTTTAAAGATCTTCTGCGCTTATAATTGGAAATTATTATAATTCATTTTGTTTAACTAACATTGTGATTTATATAATTTTTTTCAAAAACTGAAACAATTTTCATTCTTCATTTATCGTTTTTTGATATAATAAATCTGTGTTCCAATTTCGGTAATTTCTCAAATGATAATATCCGTATTTCTTTACCCAATTATCACCTTTGAGTGAGTATTACTTTACAAATATAAAACTTTAATTTTAATTCCAAAATAATTTAATCAAATTTTTCACACTTTCATGATAAAATTATTTTTATTGAATCCTGAAGTGTGATATTGCCAGTTTATGGTGATAATTTCACTCACAATTTTCTTCATATCTTTATAATTATCAGGAAGTTTCATTAGAATATTGGCTCCTTTCACCAAAAAATCATCTTCCTCATCATTTTTAAAATTTTCTGAATAGATAAGGATCACCATAGTATTAAACTTCACATCGGATTTTATTTCTGACAAAAATTCAGAATTGTCTTTTTCAAGAATACTCTTATTGATCCATACCATTTCAGGAACAAAAATATCTTCTTCACCCAACAAATCCATGACAGATTTTACATTGTGGAAAGTATTTGTTGTAATGGCTATTTTTGAATCCGTAAATATATTCTCAAAAAAAATTCGCTTTCCTTCGTCGTCTTCTATAAGAAACACATTCAGATAATCTTTGGTCATACAGCCTTCAAATATTGTCCGTTGGTATGAGATAATTTTCTCCTCAGCGAAATAATTTTTTGGAACTGAGAAGGCGTCATTCCCGTCGTATTTTTAAACTGTGTGCTGAGATGTGCTACACTTGAATAATTTAAACGGTAAGCAATCTCCGTAAAACTGAGCTTCTTACTGATAATCAGTTCTTTTGCAAACTCTATTTTGCGGATAATAAGAAAATTCTCAATGGAAGTATGCGTAATCTCCGAGAACAGATTCGAAAGATATCCGTAGCTGTGATTGAGTTTTTCGGCAATGTAAATGGAGGCTTTTACAGAGATTCCTTCTTCGGAAGAAATAAGTTCTACAATGGCATCTTTAATTTTCTGTACCAATGCAGCTTTTTGATTTTCAATTATTTCTATTCCGTAGTCTTCAAGGTTTCTTTTAAAATTTTTGTGCTGCTCCTGGGTAAGAGATTCATAGAACTCTACTTCACCGAAGTTCAAAAGCCTGTATTTAAGACCGTGCTCCCGAAGTTTCTCGTCCAGTATCTTTTTGCAGAGGGTATTGAAGTCAAATTTTACATACATTTTCATCTTTGATATATCCTTTAATGTTTCATTGTAAATATAAAAATTTTATTTCAATTAAAAGTGAAATAATAAAAATCTGCTATTTTTTGCATAAATAAAAAACTCCTGCATTAATAAATACAGGAATTTAAACACTAAGGATGAAAAAAAATATACTGATAAAAAGCCAATAAAGCTTAGCACCAAGCATATGAATGTACTGTTATAGGTGATTTGGTACAGCAAAGATGCGGAAAATAAATAAATCACATTTTATAGAATTATGTTTAAGATTTATAAAATTCCAATCTGTGGTGTCTTAAAAGACAAATTCCATCAGATAATCATCCATTACAAAACCGTCTCCTATATCCAGAACCACCTCATCATATACTTTAAATCCCTGAGATTCGTAGAAATTTTTAGCGTTATTTTCCTTATTCACATTCAGAATAATTCTTTTATCATTACTCTCAGAAATTTTCTGCTTTAAAAAGTTCAGGGCTTCTTTTCCAAAACCTTTCCCCTTACTTTCCGGAACCAGATAGATTCTGTGGAGCTTTGTCGTGGCATCTTCGTAACCGTTTTCATATCCCATAAAGCCTTCAAAGGAATTATTATTTTCATCAAAAATTAAAAAATAATGATAATCCGGATTCTTCAAATGGGATGAAATTTCTTCTTCCGAATACATTTTCCCTAACATATAATCAATCTGTTCATGGGAGATAATTCCCGAATATGCACTTTCCCAGGATCTTCTTGCCAAATCCTGAATCATCGGAATATCTTTTTCTGTAGCTTCTATTAATTTCATTTAATTAAATTTTAAAAATTGAAAAAGGTGAAAGAACTGATTCTTTCACCTGATATTTTGGAATGCTTTAAAATGTTACTGTGAATTCACCATTCATTATAAAGCAGATTAATAACTTTCTTTTAAATGTTTGCCATTTCAGCTTTAATTTTAGCATGAAGCCCTTCTGAAGCCGCGATCAACGGAAGTCTCAGATAGTTTTTGATGATTCCCATTTCCGCTAAAATCACTTTAATTCCGCAAGGATTTCCCTCAGCAAAAATCAGTCTCGTGATCTCAACCAGCTTGTTATGGATTTCGTAGGCTTCATCCACTTTTTTATCAAAAGCCAACTGAACCATGGTAGAAAATTCTTTAGGATATGCCTGCCCGATTACAGAAATTACCCCTGCTCCACCTGCCAAAGTTACAGGAAGCGTATATTCATCATCCCCAGAAACCAGATTGAAACCTTCCGGCTTCTTTCTTAAAATATCGAAATACTGAAGAATATTCGGAGCTGCTTCTTTAATCAAGAATAAATTAGGGAATTCTCTTGCCAAGCGCAGCGTTGTTTCTGCCTCAACATTTTGTCCTGTTCTCGAAGGGACGTTGTAGATAATAATATTTTTCCCGGTTGAAGCCAACATTTTATAATGCTGATAAAGCCCTTCCTGATTGGGTTTGTTGTAATAAGGAGAAACAGAAAGTACTGCAGTAAATTCAGAAAGATCTGCTTCTTCAATCTGTTTCTTAACTTCAAGAGTATTATTTCCGCCGATTCCTAAAACCAAAGGAACGCGTTTATTATTAACCTTAATGATGTGTTCAACCACCTGTTTTTTTTCTTCAGCAGAAAGTGTTGCAGCTTCTGCTGTAGTTCCCAAAACAACTAAATAACTGGTTCCGTTTTCGATGTTGTAGTCTACCAATTTTGTTAAACTTTCGAAATCTACGGATAAATCTTCATTAAAGGGCGTTACCAAAGCAACACCTACTCCTTTTAAAATGCTCATCTGTTAGAATTATTTTTGTCAAATTTAATCATTTACGAGAAGAATTTTTATGTATTCTTATTTTTTTATTTCAAAAATATACTTTATCTGAAAACACAAATCTCAATCTTCCATACTGCAATAAAAATCTTCAACATTGCAACAAAAATCTTTAACAGTGGAATAAAAATATTCCACAGTGCAACAAAAATCTTTAACAGTGAAATAGAAATGTTCCACAGTACAATAAAAATCTTCCACAGTGGAATAAAAATGTTTAATACTGCAATAAAATTACTCTTTACTGCTTTAAAGATGGTTTAAAAAGTAAAATTTATCCTAAACAATACACCGTTTCATGTAAATACTAAATTAAAAATAATCAACAGTATTAATAATCTTCCAAACAGTGCATTAAAAGCATACAAACCTCTAAAGATGAGGGATTAAAGTGTATATTTATTTTCCGAATTTTTAAAATAATTATACAATGGGAATCTTAAAAGAAGAGTATGTGCCGATTGCTGATGCATTACTAACCAGTTTAGCTAGAGACTTAGCCTTTTTTGAAGCAGAAAATCATTTGTTCAATGCTGCCTATCTTTCGGCAATGCAAAGCAAGACGGATGAGGTACGGGCAAAGGAAACCGGAGACGCATTGCTGATACAGCAAAAGCAGACCACAAAAGAACTTTATACATTGGGCAAAGAACTTTCTAAACCCATGAAACTGCTAAATCTGGTCTTTGATAAAGCCGGAATAAAAAATTCTTTAACCAGCGAGGTACTGAAAAAAGTAAACAAAAGAAATTTTGAAGGCGTCCTGATGGGGCTTAAATCTCTGAAAGATGTTGTTGCAGCCAACAACGCTCTATTAACATCCTATGGAATGAAAGCCGATACGGAAACGGTACTGCAAAATGCGTTTGATGCCATTACGGCAAAAAGCAATGAGCAGAGCAGCTTCCAACAGCAGAGGAAAGCCTTTACCTCTGCCAACAAAGGCATTTACAGGGAGCTGTATGTCTATATAGGTGACGTGGCAAGATTGGGAAAAATTATATTTCAGGGAGAGCAGAAGGCTTCTGAATACACTCTTGAAAATCTGATTGCTATGGTAAATTCTTCCAGAAAAAACAAATCTATAGATGATACCCAAAATAAGGGATAACTTCTAAAAAAATTTTGATGCATTATAAAAAGTAATATTTTTATTTCTATATTAGCATCCATAATTTTAACGAAACAAGCGTAAGCTATCATTTTGGTATTAGAAAACCGCTAATCTTCTAAAAAGACCAAATTTTGATAGACTTACGCCCGTGTACCTATAACTGGCACGGGCGGAGTCTTTCTTGGTCTTTGGGTTCTTAGCGGTACCTCTAATACAGATTGGCTTTTGCTCCGTGCCTTTTGCATTATTCTATCTCCTGATCAATTTTGTCTGAGGCTTTTTATTAAAATTAATACGACAGCTTTTGTCGTACTGCAAATTTATTTTTGCACATGAAAATGTTTAATTAAAAAACTTAAAACGATGAAAATACTGAATAGGTCGGGATAAAATAAACCGCAAAGCAAAAAATGTAAAATATAGGAGTCTCCCTATATTGAAATATCAAAAAAAATTATAATTTAACACTCGAAAAAAAATTAATAACAAATGAAAAAAAGTTATTTCATAATGCTTATGGCATTAGTGTTCTTCCTGTCGGGCTGTCGAGAGGAGCTCGACTATGTCAACAGCGAAAATACGCAAAACACTTATCAGCTTACCAAAGACAATGTAAAAACAGAGATTCTGCACAAAACCGATTATGAAAAAAGAAGTTTTCTGAAGCCCAGTGTCAGCAGAATTGAAAATTATCTTAATACCGGAAGTGGTGGAAATTCATCCCTTTCGAAACATACGGCAGTACAGGATAATTATGAAATCTATACCGATACCTTTGAAGAAGTTTCTTACCTTGATGCGAAATATCACTCTTTCTACATTATTGGAGATCCTTCTTCAGGAATTGAAGAAAAATTGGTTCTGAAGAGCATCAATAATCAGGTTACCGAAAAATACATTTTAAAATACAGAAGACTTCCCGACTTTTCTATAGATGCCAACTCTTACCAGACGGTAAAAATAACCGAAAGCTCTTCCGGAAATGGAGAATCTTTACAGGTTTTTACAGACTCTTTTTCTATGGGCTGCTCTACCTACACGGTAACCTATATGGATTGTGAAGTTCCGGGCTATCATCATACCAATGGAGAGTATTGTGATGCTTATAATATCATCATTCCTTACAATACGGTAACGGTAAGTTTTGATCCTGCCTGTACATCGGGATCTCAAACGCAGGGAGGAGCAGCGGGAAACACAGGAACTTCCACCGGAGGGGCTCCCGCAAACAATACGATTCCTCCCGGAGAGACGCCTCCTGTCATCACCCTGCCCACAACGGCACCTCTCTACATTATCCAAAGACCGAGAAATGTAATCTGCAATCCGTTGGATCTCAATCAGGACGAGATTGATCAGTTGAACGGCAATTACAATATCAGACTAAAGATTTATCAGTATCTTGCTTTACAAGGATACAGCCCATCGGTTTGTGGCGATCTTCCGATAGACGAAGAGGTACAGAATTTTATAAAGACGTTATTACAGTATTTTAAAGATCATCCTAATGCAGTATGGCAGGATTATAATAATGCAGTGGCATCTTGCGACAAACTGAAGAAAATGCTGGATACTCCTGCTTCATTGCCTCCGGGAACAGTAAGTATTAAATCTGCTTTAGAAGACCTACGAAATACAGTAGACCAACCCAATACGGATAAAGAACAAGGATATAATTTTAGATATAATCCTACAACAGGAGGAATGTATGCTAAAAAAGTAACTACATGGTCGGAAGATGATAATTCTGTAAAGTACGAGAAAACACCTACTACTTTTGGGGGAGCGCATTTTCATTATGACAAATTGCAGGGAATGTTTTCTCATCAGGATATAGCTGTTCTTTTTAATTTTTCCCAGTGGTTTACCACGCCACCTTTAAATGGTAACAACAATACTGATTATCCTATGCCGGTACACATGTTAGTTGCCAATGGACAGGTGTATGCACTTGTTTACGAACCACAGGATGCTGCTTTTTTCCAAAGTACTGTTTACAATATTTATAAACCCGAGAACGAAGAAGGAAGGGCAGATTTTGAAAATAAATTTGAAAATGATTTTAATAGTCTTCATAGTACAGTAGGAGGATGGAATACTGATTACACAACGTTAGAAAAAACTTTCTTAAAATTTGTAACAAAAATAGATAACAGTCCTAAACATTATAATTTAAAAGTATCTTTATACAGAGCAAATTCAGATTTAACCAATTGGGAAAAATTAACAATCAGCCAAAGTGGAAATGATTACACAATAACACCAAATCCTTGTAACTAAATTATGAAAAATACAATACTATTAATACTTTTCCTCGGAATTATTTCATGCAATGCACAAGTAATTCCAATGAAAGCCGACTACACAGAAGTTCCAGATAATGCTTATTTTAAAGATACAGATAATTTTCTTGATAAATTTGTAGGAACCTGGAAATATCAGAATGGGAATGAACAACTAACCATAATTTTAAAGAAAGAGATAAAACACGATTATCATGGAATTTATTCAGACGTATTATATGGAGAATATAAGTATGTTAACAATTTAGGACAGACATTAGTTAATACATTAGATAAAATTGATTTTGCTTATACGAGTAAAAGCTATCATAATATTATAGGTGCTACTTTTATTACAAATAATGAATTACCAATCTGTACTAATTGTAACAATGGTGAATTTAGAGTGAAAAGTACTTTTAAAGATCCTGATATAGGGGGACTCATTAACAGTCGGGTAGTTTTTCGTTATATAGATTCTACCACCATAAAAGTAAAAGTATTGGGATCTAATGGGAGAGTAACCAATAATCCTAATGATAATTTGCCAGACCAGCCACGAGTACCCGCTATGGAATATACGATGATAAAACAATAATAAATACGTTCTCTCTAAAAAAAATTGGGAGAATTTTTATTCTAAATATGGGTAATTACAATCTCTTCAAAATGGTATATTTCAGATTAGGAAGTGCCGAATTTTGTGAAGTTTATTCTTCAGTATTTTAAGGATCATCCTACCCATGTATGGCAGGATTTTTATGATGCGTATCTTGCAACACCGTGCGAAGAGCTGAAAGATCTTTATAAACCGGCAAAGGCAAATATAAAACCCAGCATTACAACATTGCAGGGAAAGCTGAGTGATCCCAATGAAAACGGTAAAAACCTTGTAAAAGACCAGAACGGAGTATACAGCAGTCCTGATCTTCCGGTAGGAACAGATTTGAAAATAACCATTAAAGTTGGAAATGATACCATTTAGCTTTTTACAATATTTTCAAAAGCTAAATGGTGTTATCTTTATAAAGGAATAAATTATAAGCACGGTTTTTAACAGCCGTGTTTTTTATACAAAGCCGATGAAGATTTAACCAATTGGGAAAAATTAACAATCAGCCAAAGTGGAAATGATTACACAATAACACCAAATCCTTGTAACTAAATTTATAAATTATGAAAAATACAATATTATTAATACTTCTATTTGGCATTATTTCATGTAAAGCACAGATAATCCCAATGAAGAATGATTATACAGAAATTCCAGATAATGCATATTTTAAAGATACAGATAACTTTTTAGATAATTTTTTAGGAACATGGAAATATCAAAATGGAAATGAAGAATTAACTATTATATTAAAGAAAAAATTAAAGTATGATTATGAAGGTTTTTATGAAGATATTTTATATGGAGAATATAAATATGTAAATACTTCAGGACAGATATTAATTAATACTTTGGATAAAATCGATGTTCCTATGGATGAAAGTTTTCATATGATTTCAGGAGCTACTTTTCTTACTAGCTTACAACTTCCCAAATGTAATAATTGTGGCCCTGGAGAATTTAGAATCAAAAG